>CAZCEL010000101.1:0-12556 GCA_964497175.1 uncultured Bifidobacteriaceae bacterium | reverse complement strand
GTGAGCATGTCGATCATCCCTTCCCTCGCTGCTTGGTGCAGCGAGTGTGTGATCTGAAGGGCTCAGCTCAGAGCGGCCAGAATTTCCGGAAGAAGGGCGGTCAGAATTTCCGGAACCCGCAGAGGCGCGTGATGGCGGGGCCGGCGGCTGCGCGGGTCCACCGCCTTGCGACCGACTCAGCAGAATCTCCGAAAGACCGGCTGGACGGGCCGGCCCCGGAGGTATCGGTCCACACCGTCGTTCAGGGCGCGCGCATAAACGCGAAGGGCCACGCCGACTGCGTCGACCGTCCGGTCGATGTCCTGATCCGAATGCGAGTAGCTCACTACCAGAGACGGCGCAATCACACCGCCCTGAATCAATTCCTGTAGCAGGAGCGTGCGGAATGCCTGCGAGGCCTTTCCGTTCTGGTCCTTCGTGTAGTAGCTCAAGTTGGCCGGATGACCTTCCACGCCAACATATCCTCGTACGCCGGCCGCCTCTACCTCCCGAACGATTCCATCGGTCAAGCGGCGGCCCTGTCGGCGAAGGTGCTCGACGACCGGCTCCTGCTCGTAGATACACATCGTCTGGAGAGCGGCCGCTAAACAGTGGGTTTCGGCACCGTAGGTTGTCGATAGCAGAAATACCCGCTCACCTCGGTGCCGAATTCCACCAAGTTCCATGATCTCACGCCTTCCCACTAGTGCTGCGACCGAGAAGCCGTTCGCCATTCCCTTTCCGAATGTCGACAGGTCCGGCTCAACCCCATAGACAGCCTGCGCTCCGCCGATGTGCCAGCGAAACCCGGTCACGATTTCATCCAGAACACAGAGCGCGCCGTTGCTTCGGCTGATCTCCATCGCCTTCTGTAGAAAGTTATCGCGTGGCGGCTCGGTTCGCTCGGCTTCCATGACCAGACACGCTATCTGGCCAGGATAACGACGGAACACGTCCTCAACACTTGCGATATCGTTGTAGTGGAATGTGACCGTAAGGTTACGTATCGCCAGTGGAATGCCGGTCGGCATGGCCGTCGTGCCAATGAACCAGTCGTCGACTGAGAAGAAGGGATGGTCTGCACAAATCGCAATGAGGTCCCGACCGGTGTACGCGCGAGCGAGCTTGACGGCAGCTGTAGTGACGTCGGACCCGTTCTTGGCAAACTTGACCATCTCGCCACTATTCACCAGGCCGGCAAGCTTCTCCGCACACTCAATTTCGATGGGCGATGGTCTCGTGAAGTTATTGCCGCGTCTCAATTCATCGTTGACCGCCTCGACGACCGACGGGTAGGCGTGTCCAAGGGTGACGGCGCGCAGGCCCATCCCATATTCGATGAACTCGTTGCCATCAACATCCCACACGTGACAGCCGTCGCCCCTGACTATGAACCCAGGCGAATCGACTGGATACTGATCATCACCCTTGGCGTAGGTATGCGCGCCACCTGGAATGATCGCGTGGCTGCGCTCCTGCAGCTTCCGTGATCTATCGAAACGTAATGAGGCTCTCACGGCAAGGAGGATACGCTATGACCAGTCGGGTGTGAGCCAGTCTGAAGAGTCACGTTGGTGGATTGCGGCAGTCAGCGCAAGTTCAACCTGAGTGGCGTCCTCCGGGGCTGCGGGCGTCCGTGGTATGCCCCCCTTCGCTATCCGCCGTACCCAATCCGTTATCCGCGCTTGCGTTCGGCGAGCAGGAAACCCGGCGGTCCAGCGAAGCGGTCCCATTCTGGACCTGGTCCTCACGGCTCCAACAAGCCACGGCAGGGTGAACGTGGCCTCAGCGGACGATGCGAAGGTTCGACGGCGGCGCGGGGTTCGCAAATGGCCCTGGCGCCGGGAGATTGAGCGAGGCGTCGTCAACCACGAGGACCCAGTCGTTCTGATCCGGAGGCATGAGGACCGTCGGACCAGAGGTCGGAAACGTCCCAACTAATGTTGGAGTACCACTGCGAGGATTGAACCACCAGGCTTTTGCTGAGCTTCCAGCCACCTTTGTCAGATCGATCGTCACGGCTCTTTGTGTGGGGACATAAGCAATGATCGTCGACCCGTTCGTCGTGCGAGCCGTCGCAGCATAAGTGCTGCCTGATTGATAGCCGCTCGTCAGAACCTGGTGAGTTTGGTCCGGCACCAGCTGGTAGAAAGGCCTCGACGTAAACAGACGCCCAACCAACGGCAATGTCTGCGAGCCAGCGGATTCCAACTGCGGCTTCCAAGGACCAGTACAGTACCCACGACTAAACCCCCAAATCTCGCAGTTTCCAAAAATGTGTCCCAGGATTCCGCCTGACAGAACCGTCCAGTACGCCTGACGCCGGAGGCTCAGCGGCGTAGAGCTGTGTTCGTTCTCATAGTAAGTTTCAAGTAGGAAGAAAGGCTTGAATGGCAGGCGATTGAATTGCTGCAATGCAGCCGGATATGCGTCGACGTACGTAAAGATGTTGTTCAAGTTAAGCCAGGGTTCGGAGGGCCACGGGTCGACCGCCGCTTGCTCCGGTGCATTCGCCGCAGAAAACAGATGAACCGTGTCATTCTCTCGGACACCCTCCACAAACTCTCGAACCTTCTCGGCGACGCCATTCGCCACCGGGTCGGTGTCACCACCGACCAGCCACACGATATTGGGAAAGCTCCGATAGCGAGCGCCAAGATAGCGACCGTAGCTCCGCATCGTCGCAAACGAGCTAGCCTTGACTTCCGCACACCACCCGTCAATTCCGCATTCCCATCCCAGGTACAGCGGATCGAGTAGAACGACTAGGCCCTTCTCGGCAGCCTTGGTGAGTACCCAATCCGCGTGGGCAAAGTAGGCTTCATTAGGTGTGCCAAAATTGCCACTCGTGGTGAACGGCTGAACGCCATAGAAATTCCCCGGTGCATTCGTCGAGAACCGATGCTCCACCAGATTAGCCAGGACGAGGTTAAATCCCTTCTGACGACGGTTTTCTAGATAGAACTCGACGTCCTCTCGCGACAACTGCGCTATCAGTGACCAGGCCGACTCGCCGTTCGTGAAGAATGGTCGGCCCTCTTGATCAACTAGATAGAGTCCATCGCTGCTCAACTTCACGGGGTAGGCTGGTGGCCCCGGCTGGGCTCGACCCAAAGAGCCAAGAATCAATAAGCCCAGGTAGAGGAACATGATTGGGGCAAAAGCGACACGCCATCGGCGAAGAGACCATTCCATCTTTGCGACCCAGTTCTTCCCGAGCACCTGATCGGCTTAACGAACTCCGCACGCTCGTCTGATCGGTCCTTCCAATCTTAGTCGCGCACCGTCGCCGGGAACGGCCAGCGCGTTCTGCTCCAGCGCGGTAATATCCGCTCGGGCGTCATCGACGACGCATGACTCGGTGCTACGTGGTAGTTGCTGGCTACAGCGCTTCACTTGCGGAAACGCAATTGCATTGGCTCAACCAGTCGCGAGACGGGGGCGCACGCCACGTCGGAGAAGCAACAGTCGCTCCGCGTTGGCCGTAATCCAGATGGCACAGAATTTCCTTGCAAGGCGTACCAAAACCCTTGGGTGGATTACAGGAGCGCAATTTCAAATTCAAACACTTCGCTGAGCCGAACTGCACAGTCGCGAGCCACGCCCGGACGAGCCCGCATCGTCCCCGACGGTGCCATCAGACGACCTCGACCAGATCGAACCCCAGAGCCTCGGCAATCAGTGAATCGACTTCGCCGCGCCTGGCGGCCCAAAGAAACGAGCTCACGAATCCAGCGCAGTCGTCAGAGCCCTTTACGCAGACGACCGCTGTCAATGACATTCTTATCTTGCCAGGGAGAGATCCGCTGTCGCCGTCGGCGCACACTCTACCTACTTCTTGCTGGCCTTCACGAGGAACGCCGTGCCCAGCTTTCGTAGCGAAGTATGACGTAGCCACTCCAGGCGCGCTGCCGTGGTCGCCGCCACCTTGGGGAACCACCGGTCCAAAGGCGTCAGCCAGATATTGTAGTCATAGTACGCGATCTCACTCACATCCAGCCCGCACCTGCTGAACACACTCACTACTCTTGACACACTTAGCATGTTGAGGGGCTCGGCGTCCCCGCCAACCCGCCTCTCTAT
This sequence comes from uncultured Bifidobacteriaceae bacterium, assembly GCA_964497175.1. GTDB lineage: Bacteria > Acidobacteriota > Vicinamibacteria > Vicinamibacterales > CAVVIG01 > CAZCEL01. The sequence continues at coordinate 8,494 of CAZCEL010000101.1, read as the reverse complement.
CAACGCTCGTCCCATCCGCAGAAGTCGGTGTCGTACCAGTTGCTCGTGCCAATAACGGTACGGGCTGTTCCTATTCAGCATGGAGGCCACGACGATGGCCCCGTTGGCGCACACGCGCGATACCTCCTGTAAAGCCATCAGGACGTCATCAACGTACTCAAGGACGCCCAGGCAGGTGACCAGATCGAAACACTCGCTTTGAAACGGAAGGTGCTCGACTCTTGCGCGCACCAAATGACCCTGATCAGTTTGGCCGATTTGATTGGCTGCCTCCCGTAGCATTGACTCCGACAGATCGATTCCGACGTACAGGTTTTGGAGCCTCAGGAACTGGCTGGCCACAACCGCCGGCCCACATCCACAATCGAGAACTCGACGGCCATGGGCATGTCCGATTAACTCAAACAGCGTCGACAGGCGCGCCTGGTAGAAATGTGACCCTGGTGAATTCCCGTCATAATCGTCACGGTACTTCTTAGCGTCTTCCAGTGTAAGCACCACGGCCGACGGCCGAGCGTTGGGGTCACTCGACATCGTAGTGACCATCGACGTGACGGTGGCCGAGCCGTGTGAGCATTAGGGGGTTGGAGGCAACGACTCTACGGACAGTCGAGTGGGGCGCCGGCAACTGACCGACCAGGAGAGCCCATGAAGCTTGCCGCTCGGACTCATGGACACGTTTTATTCGGCTGCGGCTCGAGATCACTGGCGTCCTCGGCGTCTGTCAAGCCACGAATATCTCCTTATCGCGAGGATTCGGCGATATTGATTCTCAAGCCGTTCGCAGTATCTGACACAAGTCCGCTGAATGTGATCGATCACGCGCTCACTCCGCGCGGCTAGGGACGCGAATTGCGACTTGAGTCGTTCGACGTCAAGAGTCTCTATGTGTTGGCCATAGTCGGCAAGCTGCATCGACGCCATCAGGGCGTCGTTCTTTGCGTGATAACCAATCGACAGCACCGGTCGCATAAGGCTAAGAGCCGTCAGCACATTGTGAAAGCGGGTAGCGACGACGAGATCCACCGCGGCAATCTCTCGACATAGATCGTTGATATCCTTAGTTGGATGCGCACTAACACGGCCCCGCCAGTCCGTCCGCCCAGACGCCTTCACGGACTCAAGCAGCTCCTCCATCGGCCGCTGATCCGTGGGAAGGTCGCCAGTAATGAGCCGCACGCAGTAACCTTTGGCCAAGAGCCAGTGCATGAACCGCGTCAGCTTTCGCACATAAGTCTGGTAGACTAGCTCCCCGCTCGCATGATCGTGACGCCAGCCGTAATACCCGATTACCCCAAGCCCGACAGCCGTCGGTGGCCAGGCGGGCTTCCGAATAGAAGGCGCCCTGATTGGAAGGCTAAATGCGAGATCCGGGTAGACATGGTCCCGCGACGTGTCCACGCCCAGGTTTTTGAGATACTCGAGCGACGGTAGGTCGCGGTACGAGCGGTAGTTCGCAACACGCAGCGCCCTCAGCATCAGAACCCGGCTGACCGGATGTTTGATCGGACCGGCTCCCACACTCAGAAAGATGACCTTGGCGCCGGCCTGCTTTGCGGCGTGACACCACTTGAAGAGGTCGTACGGAGCGTTCCATGGACGAACGGCCATGTCGTCCAGCGCGCCGGTTCCTACCACAATGAATTGGTCCGCCTTACGCAGCCATCGTGTGCCAGCTGTCCAGAAGGCAATCTCATCAGCGCCGCGAATCGCAAGCCGTTGAATCCTGGCCAGAACGCCCAGGCCCCGGCTTCGTGAACCCAGTGTTTCGCCAATATCAACCGGTACCGCCTCGATGCCAAAGCGCGCAGTGACGACCGCGGGCGCTGTACAAACACAGCTGATGCTCGCGGTGGGTTCGAGTCGCTGGATATTCACCAGCGCAGCCTCAAGCGTACTGTCGTTCCCGATGTTGCCGGCACCGAAGTGACCGAACATCACGAGCCTCCGACCACTCACAGCCTACTCCCGCCGCAACACCAGCGCCGACCGCCGCACGAGCTAAGGTCTACGTGTTTCACGAACTTTGCGCGCCAGAGTCGCGCCGGGACGCCCTTATCAGCGCTTGGGATATTGGCGTTTGTCGCAACCGGTCGGCCGCCTTACTGCCGACGAATCTCATGAGGAACCCATAGCATTTCAGTCGCTCGATCGGCGACATCGGCACCTTGCTGACTGCCCCGAAGTAGTTGACGACCCGCTTGAGAGTGGACCTTTCTCGGCCCCAGTCGATACTGGGGTCATAGGCCAGCAACTCCTCGGTTGATACGTTCGGCGCAGTGACAAGGGCACCCCACGCGTTTGGCGACAGACGGTGCAGGAATAGATACTCCGAAATCTCGGCAACCCTGCCGCGTAGGCAAATCTCAGCGAGGACGTTGCGATCTTCGCCGATGTACCCGCTGTAACGTGTGGTGCCTCGCAGAACCTCGGTCCGGATAACTCCGTAGAGCTGAATGCATAAGTGATCGGCGCTCAGGCAGCTGGCCAGTCGCTCGCTGGGGCTTGGTGATGCGGTATCACTTCGAAACTCAACCCGACCTCCCCTGGCGCCAGCGTCATCGATTGTCTGTGCCCGTGCATAGCAGAGTACGACGTTGGGATCACGATCCAGAACGTCAATGCAGCGCTGTAGGAACTGTGGGTTGTACTCGTCGTCATCCGCCGCCCATTTGAAATAGTGACCTGACGAAAGATCCAGGGTTAGATACCAATTGGCCGCCGCGCCGATATTCGCGGAATTACGATGGTAGCGTACGCGTGCGTCCCGCCGCGCATACGCCGCACAGATGTCGGAAGTCGAATCGGTCGACGCGTTGTCAACAATGATCAGCTCGAAGTCTCTGTAGGTCTGCGCGAGCAACGACTCGATCGCCGTTGCGAGATGACGTGCACCGTTGAACACCGGTAACCCGATGCTGAGACGCTGGGACGCTTGACCCGCGCTCACATCGCTATTCCTGCCAGAAGAAGTCTGCATCGATTTGGCGGGTCCGAACCAGGTACTGAAGCTGCTTCAGCCTGGTAAACGTCCGAAACCGGAAGGCTTCAATGGTCAGATCGACGAGACCGAACAGCCGGTGAAGTTGTTCGGCGCCACGCCGGGCCGTCCATTGGCAGCAAAACCCGGGAAGGCTCATTTTGATCTTGTCGAACGAGACCCGGTAGCTGCGATCATCTGACCCGCGCGCACCGACCGATATTTCACAGCCGGCGAAGACCTCCGCCACAGCCCCGGCGATATCCCGCACCCGGTAGTTCTGAGCGGAGTCGCCCACATTGAACACCTGGTTGTGAACAGCTTCGCGTGGCGCCTCCAGCACGGCCGTTACGGCCCGGCACATGTCGAGCACGTGCACCAACGGGCGCCACGGCGTCCCATCACTCCTCATCCTGATGGCACCGGTGGTCCAGGCAAGGCCGGCCAGGTTGTTCAGCACGAGATCGAAGCGCATCCGTGGTGATGCCCCGTACGCAGTTGCGTTACGAAGGAACGTCGGCGAAAATCCAGTTCCGGCCAGCGCCCTCACGTCCCTCTCGACGAGCAGCTTGCACTCCGCGTAGGCCGTCTGCGGCGCCGTCGGCGATGTCTCGTCCACCACGTCCCGGTCGGCGGCACCATACACACTGCAGGAGGATGAGTAGACGAATCGCTTCACACCGGCGTCCCTGGCTAGATGGGCCAGCCTGACTGACCCCCGATGATTGATCGCGTACGTCGTCGCAGGCACAAACTGGCCGGCCGGGTCATTAGACAGCTCCGCCAAGTGCACGACGGCATCGAAGCCGCGAAGGTCTGCCTCCTGCACGTGCCTGATATCCTTGGTGATTGTCAGCGGCGCGGTCGCCCCAGTTCGGAATAGACTCCGCTCCCGGTAATAGCCTGTGTCGAGGCCAACCACCTCGTGGCCCAGCCTGTCGAGTTCGGGCGCCAGCAGCGAGCCCAGGTAGCCATCGCTTCCGGTCAGAAGGACCCGCATCAATCCTGCCCCCACACCGCCCAGGGCGGCCGGCCGGCACTGTAGAGATCATCGAAGAGCTGTTTCTCCTTGAACGTGTCCATGCAGGCCCAGAACCCCCGGAACTTGTGCGCGTAGAGGCGGCGCTCGGCAATGAGCCGCTGAAAGGGCTCTGCCACGAGCTCCTCTCCGTTGCGCAGGTAATCGAAGATCTCGTTGCGAAAAATGAAGTAGCCTCCGTTGCTCCACAGTTGGGTTCTCTCGACACTATCGATGCTCCGAACCAGGTCGTCGCCGTCAGTGGTCACCACGTGGAAGCTGAAGTTCGGCCGGACGCACAAGAAGCCCGCCACGGCGCCGCTCCGCCCGAACGCGGCCGTCATCTCGTCCAGATTGGCGTCACTGAGATTGTCCGTGTAGTTGGCGAGAAAGGTGTCTTCTCCGTTCAGGTACTTGCGCACCGCGAGCAGGCGGCCGCCAATAGTGGTTGTCGCACCCGTGTCGACGAACGTCAGTTGCCAGTCATGAATGTCGCTTCCCAGCAGCTCGACTTTCTTCCCGCCCTCGCTCAAAACGAAGTCGTTCGTCAGGTGCTCTTCGTAGTCCAGGAAATACTTCTTGATGACGTCAGCTCTGTAGCCCAGGCACAAGATGAAGTCCTTGTGGCCATAGTGGGCGTAGTACTTCATGAGGTGCCAAAGGATGGGCCGGTAACCGATCGGCACCATCGGCTTCGGCACCTGTTCGGAGTAGTCCCGAAGCCGCATCCCGAGACCGCCGCAGAACAGTACCACCTTCATAACCATTCACTCCGTTGGGACTGCAACCGATCATCGGGCCGACTATTCGTAGACCTGAACTTCCGGAATCGGCACGACAAACCGGCCTCCCCACTGCCTGATGTACCCCGTCTGGGACATGATCTCCTCCTTGAGGTTCCAGGGAAGGATCAGGAGATAGTCTGGCCTTGCTTCCAGGAGCTTGTCCGGCGCAAATATGGGAATCCTGCTGCCGGGCAGGAACTTTCCCTGCTTGTACGGGTTCCGGTCGACCGTAAAGTCGATGAAGTCGGTCCGAATGCCGCAGTAGTTGAGCAGCGTGTTGCCCTTGCCTGGCGCTCCATAACCGCAGATCCGCCGCCCTTGCCTCTTGGCGGCGATTAGAAATTCGAGTAGCCCCCGCTTCGTCTCCTTCACGCGTTCTTGGAACGATGAATAGACCTCCGGACGGTCGATCCCGTAGTCTCTCTCCACCTGGCGCATCGCGGCGAGGCTTTCATGCTCCGCGACTGCCGAGTCCTCCGCGTGACAGGCGTGAATTCGCAACGACCCACCGTGGGTGGCAAGCGTGTCCACTCGAAAGATCCGCATGCCGTGCGCCCCGAAGACGCGTTCGACCGCGTACAGCGAGAAGTACGAATAGTGTTCGTGATAGATGGTGTCGAATTGATTGCCTTCCATCAGCCGAACAATGTGCGGAAACTCGATCGTGACGACACCCTGGGGCTTCAGGATGCTCTTGATGCCAGCCACGAAGTCGTTCAATCGCGGGACCTGGGCCAGGACATTGTTTCCGCACACAAGATCCGCCATCCGGCCCCCAGCCGCCAGCTCGCGGGCCAACGCGAGGTCGAAGAACCTCACCAGAGTCGGCACCCCCTTCTCGATCGCCACCTTGGCGACGTTGCCGGCTGGTTCGACGCCGAGCACCGGAACGCCGCGCCTGATGAAGTGCTCCAGCAGATAGCCGTCGTTGCTTGCCAGCTCTACGACGAGCGAGCTGGCGTCAAGACGGTACGAGTCGACCATCTCCCCGGCATATCGCTCGGCGTGCTGGACCCAGGTGTCTGAATAGGAGGAGAAGTAGGCGTACTCCGCGAAGATCTCCTCTGCAGGCGCGAACTCTTCGAGCTGCGCCAGGAAGCAGTGCTCGCACACGTAGACATGAAGGGGGAAGAACGGCTCCGGCCGACCGAAGCTCTCCAGGGTGACGTAGCTCTCGCACAGCGGAGACGTCCCCAGATCGACCAGCGAGTGCCGGAGGGGCGAGCCGCAGAAGCGACACTTTGGTACTCCCGGGTTTCGCATCATCGTCTCGAGAGCGCCACACAGGCCCTTGACGAGCGGCCCGGGACGCGACCGCTCCGTCTCATGAAAGGTCTCCGATCACCGTACTCCTACCAGCCGTCATCGACAAACCCGCAGGCGATGGCCCGCCGGCCGCATGAAGAGCCTTCACCGTGTGCCTGATACGGTCCTCGAAGCCCTGTTGCGTGTGAACTGCCGTCCCGGGCTGGTTGAAGGTCCGGCAGCGGAAGACGGAGCCGACGTCATGCATGCGTGCCTTACCGGCGCCGGCATCACTGATCAGCACGAAATCAACCGCTGAGTCGATGCCATGCGCAAGATCCGGGTCCACTCCCAGCAGCTTTCTCGCCTCGCAGTAGCGCTTCACGTGATCCTGCGTGACGGCGTAGGCCTCACACAGAAAATCGGCCTCCAGCTCCATGCTCTCACGGTAGGTCAACGTGTCGCAGTCGGAGTAGAGCATGCCGGCAAGGCCATGGGGCACAGCCGGATTGGCCAGGAGCTGGGTGAACAGCATCGCCAACTGCGCCGGGAACAGCAGAAGGTCATCGTCGACCACGATGAGATATGGGGATGCCAGTTCCTGCGCGACGAGCCACCGATGACCGCACCCTCTGGCGATCGGCTCGCTTCTGAACACGAGCCGGTCGCTTCTGACGCGGGTGGCCTGGTCGAGACGCAGGACTGGATTGTGGCTGGACACGACGAGCCGATCGACGAAGGGACACCTGAGGATGTTGCGAACTTGGGAATCGAGATGCTTGACACGCGCCGGATCGTAGTAAGTAATGAGCACAGTCGCCGATTCCGGCCGGCCAAACGGCAGGCGGCGGCCGACGCGACCACGAAGGACCCAGGATAGGTACTTCAGGTCTCTGGCGAAAGGGACTCTCAAACCCGCTAGCTTCATCGGGCGAGCCCCATTGGGTAATGCCTGCCAGACAGGCTTCCTCGGCGTTCCACGCGACCGACACCCGGCACGGCCCGACGAGTTTGGTTTGCGTGTAACAATTCTGATGACTCTGGGCGTCTCTGTGCCTGGCGTGGCCGGTCGGTCAGGGCTGGAACATGATTGGCATGATCGACAGAGATCGCCTCGAGGTTGACAGCGCCCTTTCCAGGCGGTGCCCGTAGGACGGCGGGACTGACATGCACCAAACCGTGCAATCGGAGGTAATGCTTCGCGCCAGAACGATCGCCGGGGCGGCTGTCGCCTTCCTTGTGGTGATCCTCTCCGCCGCGCAAGTGGCCCTGGCGCAGACGCCCTCGCCGCTCCGCCGCGTAAACGTCCCAGACCTGACCGGTCAGCCCTTTGCCCCAGCCATCTTCTGGCTCGGGCGCGTCGGCATGAACACCAACTACGCCGACGTTCGGGCTTGGTACTACGCTCCATACCTGCGTGTCGTCGTGCACATGACCGATCGTGTCCTTTGGTACGACCCTTCCGGCAACACGTCGCAACTCGCCTCCTGGGACGCCGTCTCGCTTTTCATCGACATCGGTGGCAACGCTGGGGCGGCCCCGCGATCGACCAGCTATCGCTTCATGAAGCAACTCGAAAGCGCTCAGCGCGCCGACCGGGGGGACGGCATCCAATGGACGTCCTCGCCGCTTGGCTTCAGCACAGCGAGCAGCTGGAGGGGAAACTACCCGAACGACGATGTCTGGGATATGGGGTGGGTGGCGGAGTTCCAGATTCCCTTCTCCAGCCTTGGGCTGAGCGGTCCTCCGCCCACCGGCACGGTCTGGGGACTGGGCCTTGTCGTCCACGATCGGGACGACCTCGCCGGAACGCCCATCCCCGATCAGCTTTGGCCCGAAAGCCTCAACGCGAATCGGCCGGACTCGTGGGGTCAACTGCGGTTCGGGCTGCCAATCCACACACCCCAGACGCAGGTCGTGGCCGGCACGACGGTTGTCCGACAGGGACTGAATGGGGCAGCGGTGCCCGACGCAGCGGTAGGAGGCCACACAATCTGCGGCGACCCGATGAACGCCTGGACAGAGTGGGGCAACGCCAACTATGCCGGCTTCGAGCAATTCAACATCCAGAATCAATGGGATATCGCCGACTTCATGTGCTTCTCGAAGTACTTCGTCACCTTTCCCCTGACGGCCGTTCCTCCAGGCAAGGTCATCGTCTCGGCCCGCGTGACGCTCAGCCTGTTCGGCAACAGCGGCTACAACCCCGGCGATGCGATGCCCTCGGCCATCCACACGCTGACGGTATCGGCCGACTGGAACGAGAACGCCATCACCTGGAACAACGCGCCCTACGCGGAGCAGAACACGTCGGTCACGTGGGTGCACCCGGTGGATGCAGACCATCACGCAGGGCCGTACGCTTGGGACGTGAGCTACGCGCTCGCAGAGGCCTACCACCTGGGCCGTCCGCTCCAACTCTGTCTCTTATACACATCTCCGAGCCCACGAGACTAGGCATGATCT
>CAZCEL010000100.1:0-12607 GCA_964497175.1 uncultured Bifidobacteriaceae bacterium | reverse complement strand
GACCACGCCGGTGTCGCCATGAAGGATGGTCACATGCTCGAGCGGCACGCCGAACTGATCGGCGAGCATTTGCGCGAAGGTCGTCTCGTTCCCCTGACCGTGCGGCGATGCCCCGGTGGTGGCGCTGATGCGGCCGTCGCGCTCGATCGTCACCTGCGAGTGTTCCCAGCCGCCGGTCGGCAGGGCAGCCGAGGGGCCGAGCCCGCAGACTTCGACGTACATCGACAGGCCGAGGCCCACCAGCCGCCCCTTCGCGCGTGCGGCGTCGCGCTCGGCCTTGAGCGCGTCCCACCGGGCCTTCTCCAGCGCGCGGTCGAGCGCCTTCTCGTAATCGCCGGAGTCGTACACGGCGCCGACCTGCGTGGTGAACGGGAACTGCTTCGGCTGGATGAAGTTCTTCCGCCTGAGCTCGGCGGGATCCATCTTCAGCTCATGCGCGAGCATGTCCATCGCACGCTCGACGAAGTAGGTGGCTTCGGGACGCCCCGCCCCCCGATAGGCATCGGTCGGCGTCTTGTTGGTGAACACTTCGGTCAGCGTCGTCCGAACCGCGGGAATGTCGTAGGTGGCATTCGCCATCAGCATCGTGAGCGTCGGGATGGCGGCGGTGAGTAGCATGTTATACGCGCCGATGTCGGCGACGAGCTTCAGCTTCAGTCCGAGCACCTTGCCATCGCGTGTCGCGGCCAGATCGACGTAACCGATGATGTCCCGGCCGTGCGTCGTCGCGACGAAGGCTTCGGCGCGGTCCTCGGTCCACTTCACGGGAATGCCGAGCTGCTTGGATACCGCGGCGGCCACATACTCCTCGCCGTAGATGTTGATCTTGCAGCCGAAGCCGCCGCCCACCTCCGGCGCGATGGCGCGCACCTGGTCCTGCCCCAGCCCCGTCATCGCGGCGATGAAGGTTCGCAGGATGTGCGGGTTCTGCGTCGCCGACCAGATGGTCATCGTCCCCTTGCCGGGCTCGTAGTGGGCCACGACGCCCCGTGGCTCCATCGCGCTGGGCGCCAGCCGCTGGTTGACCATCCGCTGCGAGACGACGAGGTCGGCCTTCGCGAACGCCGCATCGATGGCGGAGTCGTCCACGGCGCCGGCCGCGCCGACGCCCGTGCCGCTCGGTACCAGCGGGACTGCGAGGTTATTGGGGAACGCCGGATGGATCACGGCCGGCGTGCCGGTCATCGCCAGCTCAGGATCCACGACTGCCGGCAGGACGTCGTAGTCCACGACGATGGCATCGGCGGCGTCGCGCGCCACGTAGCGGTCGCACGCCACGACGACGGCGACCGGTTCGCCGGCGTACCGGACCGTGTCCACGGCCACCGCGCGATGGTCGGGTGAAGGAAACGGGGTGCCGATCGGCATGGGTCCCAGGAACTGTGCGATGTCGGCGCCGGTGAACACCGCTTCGACGCCGTCGATGGCCTTCGCCGCGCCGGTCTCGATGCTCTTGATCCGCGCGTGTGCGACGTCACTCCGCTTGTAGGCGATGTACTGCATGCCGACCAGGGCAATGTCGTCCACGTAGGTGGCGCGGCCCTGAATGAGGCGCGGGTCTTCGCGTCGCTTGATGCGCTGGCCGACGAGCTTCGGCAGAACAGGAGCAGTGGCCACGGCTCACCTCCCGGCGGCGTGCTGAATAGCGTTGACGATATGCTGGTAGCCGGTGCAGCGGCAGAAATTGCCCGAGATGCCCTCGCGGATTTCGCGCTCGGAGGGCTGTGGGGTGTCCTTGAGCAGGGTGACGGCCGCCATGATCATGCCGGGCGTGCAGTAGCCGCACTGCAGTCCGTGTTCCTCCCAGAACCCTTCCTGCAGAGGATGCAGGCGGCCCTCGGGCGCCAGACCTTCGATGGTCGTCACGCTCGATCCGTCGGCCTGCACGGCAAAAATGGTGCACGACTTGGCGCTCCGGCCGTCCAGCAGGACCGTGCAGGCGCCGCACTGGCTGGTGTCGCAACCAACGTGCGTGCCTGTCAGTCGGAGCTGATCGCGCAGGAAGTGAACGAGCAGTACTCGGGGGTCAACAGAGGACTTGCGAAGCTTGCCGTTGACCGTCATGGAAACCTGGCCCATGGGCGCTCTCCTTGCGGTGGAAGCGCCTAGCCTACCGCAATCGCGTCCAAAAGCAATCGCGAAGATCCCACGCCGGCTTTCGCGTGACAGCCAGCGACGGACGCCCGCACCTGTTTGCCCCGGTCTGTGTTTCCGCTAACATGCAGCGACGGTTGCGCGGGGACGTCGCACAGGAAAGGGACTCGATGAGGAAGCGTGCATCTGCAATTACCCGTGCGGTGTCCGCACTGGCAGTCGGCGCGGGCGGCGCCGTGCTGGCCGTGGCGGCGACCACCGCGCAGACCTCGGCGCCTGTCGGCCAGACCTCCGGCGTGCCCGCTCAGTTCAGAACGGCGCCGGCGGGCAGAGGCGGGCTTCCCCTGCCCGTGCTGCCCGACGTCTACGAGACCTCGCAGCAGAAGATTCGCGTCTCGATCGTGGCACGAGGTCTCAGGTGGCCCTGGAGCCTTTTGATCCTTCCCGACGGTGAAATGCTGGTGAGCCTCCGATACGACGGCGAGGTGCGCGCCATCCGGAACGGTGTGCTCGACCCGACGCCGGTCGGCGGCCTCCCGGAAATGCGGCGGCTCCTCGACCTCGCCATGCATCCGAAGTTCGCCGAGAACAGGTGGATCTACTTCGGGTACGCCAAGCCGCTCGACGAGAAGCAGACCGCCATGACGCTCGCCCGCGCCCGCTACGAGGCGGGCAGGTTCACGAACGTCCAGGACCTGTACGTCGGCAACCCGACGCCGGCGGGCGGCTCCCGCATCGCCTTCGCTCCTGACGGCACGGTGTACATGACGATCAGCGGCGCGGCCCAGGCGCCCCCGCGCCCGGGCGATTCGCTGGCCGGCCCGCGCCGGCTCGACACAATTTTCGGAAAAGTGATCCGCCTTCGCGACGATGGGACGGTGCCACCGGACAACCCGTTTGTCGGAAAAGCCGGGGCCCGGCCGGAAATCTACTCGATGGGCCATCGCGACCACTTCGGCCTCGCGCCGCATCCGGCGACAGGTCAGATGTTCGAGGCAGAGCTCGGCCCGCTCGGTGGGGACAAGATCAACATCCTCAAGGCCGGCGGGGATTACGGATGGCCCGACTACGGGTACGGACGGCACAACGATTCGTCACCCATGGGAAACCCCTTCGCACCGGGCATCGAGCAGGCGCTGATCGTCTGGCTGCCTGGCATCACGCCGTCCGGCCTCCTCTTCTACACCGGCGATCGATTCCCCGCCTGGAAGGGCAACCTCATGGTCTGCAGCACGGTGCGTGGCCGGTTCAAGGAAGCCACCGGAGTCGAGCGCGTCGTCTTCAACGAACGGATGTGGGAGACGCGGCGCGAGACGTTCCTGTCCCAGCTCCGGCAGCGGATGCGTGATATCCGTCAAGGGCCCGACGGGTTGGTCTACCTTCTGACCGAAGAAGAGAACGGCGTCGTCCTGAGAGTCGAGCCAGCGTAGCACCCTCGGTCCGGCCGCCCTCGCTCGCGCATCAGGTAGAGGTTGGACGCGACGGATTTGGATCCAGCCGGCTGGATTCTGAGCCCCGGCAGCTGAGCGTTCTCGATCCGGCGCCGATTTGGCGTTGACGTTCCCGCTGCCGGCGGGGTATGGTTCAACGTTTGGTCAAGGGTCAAGGAGGAACGATGATTCGACGGAGAGTTATTGGCATTGGTGTCGGTGTGCTCGCGGGCCTGCTGCTGCACGCCCCCGCGGCGCACGCGCAGGACGCCGGAATTGCCGGGATCGTGAGGGATACTTCGGGCGCCGTGATGCCGGGGGTCACCGTGACGGCGGCGAGCCCCGTGCTCATCGAGCAGACGAGAGTCGCGGTCACCGACGGTGAGGGGCGCTACGTCATCACGCAGCTGCGGCCCGGGACGTACACCGTCACGTTCACCTTGGCCGGCTTCTCGAACGTCGTACGGGAAGGCATCATCCTCTCGGCGGGGTTCACCGCGAACGTGGAGGCGACGCTGCGGGTCGGCGGCCTCCAGGAGACGGTCACAGTCACTGGCGCGAGCCCGGTCGTCGACGTGCAGAACGTCCGCCGCCAGCAGGTGGTCACCAACGAACTGCTCGAGGCGCTGCCCACGAGCACAAAGAGCATCTCCTCGCTGGCCACGCTCACCACGGGACTCTCCGGGATCGGGGACGTCGGGGGGCAGTACCAGGTGGAGCCCGGCAACGACGTCGTGTCGGGCGGCGGGCAGTTCCACGGGAAGTCGGGCACCAAGGTCTCCTACGACGGCATGGGCATCGAGAACAGCTCGGGCAACAGCAGCTACCAGTTGACCGCTTCCTCCATCGAAGAGATGGTGATGTCGACCAGCGGCATCTCGGCCGACACCAACGCCGACGGCGTCGTCGTGAACGTCATCCCCAAGGAGGGAAGTAACACGTTCCGCACGATGTTCGCGGGCCTCTTCTCCAACGACAGCATGGAGAGCTCGAACCTGTCGGAGGAGTTGAGGAACCGAGGGCTGCGAAGCGAGACCGTCACCTCGATCCTGTTCGACGAGTCGGCGAGCCTGGGTGGACCTATCAAGAAGGATCGCATCTGGTTCTTCGGCACCGTCCGCACCTGGGGCTTCGCGCGACGGGGCGCCGGGGTCGTGTGGAACAAGACACAGGGCGAATACCTGACACCGCCGGGCGCCGCCGCGAAGGTCGTGAAGTTCACGCCCTGGACCGATCGGCCGCTGGACCGGAACAGCGGGCGGCGGGAGTGGTACGACTCGGGCCTCGCGAGAATCACCTGGCAGGCGACGCAGAAGAACAAGATCGGCCTCACCTACGACGAGCAGCGGGGCTGCAACTGCGGGTCCGTTAGCTCCCAGCAGTCGCAGGAGTACTACCTGTCGCAGTACCAGTTCGATCCGAACCGCCTGGTCCAGGCCACGTGGAGCTCGACGCTGACCGGCAAGCTGCTCCTCGAGGCCGGGTTCGCTGCGACGATCTCTCAGTGGAACATGTTCTACAACCAGGGCGTCCGCAACGACATCGTCAGCGTCCTTGACCTCGGCACGGGACAAGGGTACGGCGCGCCGATCGTCTACCTGGGGCATCCGAACGGCCGCGATCGTTTTACGCAGCGGGCAGCGCTGTCTTACGTGACCGGGTCGCATAATTTCAAGGCCGGGTTCCAGACCGACGAAGCGAACACGAACACGTATTGGCAGGCGAACCAGAACGTCGCCTACTACTTCCTCAACGGCTCTCCGCTCCTGATCCTCCAGTGGGCCACGCCTTACAAGACCGAGACGAGGGTGAAGGCCGACATGGGCATCTACGCCCAGGATCAGTGGAAGATCACCAACAGGCTGACGCTCAACCTCGGCCTCCGGTGGGACTACTTCAACAGCTACGTGCCTGCCCAGACCGCCGGGCACTCAGGCGAGACCGACGGCTACTGGGGCAACCCACTGGTCAATCCCTGGCTGGGCCAGCGGACGTACGACCCGGTGTACGGCGTGCCGAGCTGGAAGGACTGGGATCCGCGGCTTGGCGCAGCCTATGATCTCTTCGGCGACGGCAAGACCGCCCTCAAGTTCACAGCCGGGCGGTATGTCGCCAAGCTGGGCACGGACGACATCGCCGGCAACGTCGCCAACCCGATCACTCGGTCGTTCACCAACACGACGCGCTTCTGGTTCGATACCAACACGAACTTCGTCCCGGACTGCGATCTGGGCAATTTCGCGGCAAACGGCGAATGCCTGGCAGTGGCAAACCAGCAGTTCGGACAGAACAACCCGAACGCCGTCCAGGTGGATCCCGAGGTCATCAAGGGCTACGGCAAGCGCGACTCCAACTGGGACATCACGGCTGAGGTGCAGCATCAGCTGACCACCGGCGTAGGCGTGACGGGCGGCTACTACTACAACACCGGCGGCTACTTCCGGTACGCTTTCGGGAGCCCGTTCAGCAGCAAGGTACGGGCGACGAACAACACGCTTGTGACGCCGGCCGACTACGACCCGTACTGCATCACGGCGCCAACAAACGCCAACCTGCCCAACGGCGGTGGGTATCAGTTGTGCGGCCTCGCCGATATCAAGCCCGGCAAGTTCGGTCAGGTCCAGAATTACGTGACGCTCAGCGAGAACTTCGGAACATTCAGCAGCAATAACCACTTCATCGGTGTCACGATCGACGCGCGGCTGCCGCGCGGTATCCGGCTGAACGGCGGCTTCGACACGGGACGGACCGAGCTCGAGCGCTGCTTCGTCGTCGATTCCCCGCAGGAGCTGCTGAACTGTCGCGTGGTCACGCCGTTCAGCGCCCAGACCCAGTACAAGGCGAACGGGGTCGTCCCGCTCCCGATCGACTTCGCCGTCGCGTTCGCGTTCCAGAACATCTCGGGCCCGTCGTACGGCGCGAACTACACTGTCACGAGCGCCCTCGCTCTCCCGTCGCTCGGTCGGGGCCTGTCCGCTGGCAGCGCCACGGTCCCCCTCGTGCCCCCGCAGACACTGTTCGAGGACCGGATCTCGCGGCTCGACCTGCGCCTGAGCAAGGCGTTCCGCTACAGGCAGCGGCTCCGGGTCCAGATCAATCTCGATGCTTACAATGCGTTGAACGCCAACTCCATCCGGGCGGTCAACAGCACGTACGGGTCGAGCTGGCGCACGCCGCTCCAGATTCTCGACCCGAGGATTCTGCAGATTGGAGGACAGGTCAGCTTCTGACGCTTGAAATCTGGTAATCGGGTAATTGAGTAATCGGGTAATCGGATTGTGGAATTTGGACAATCCGGTTGCCCGATTGCCTTTTGTCTGGGGTACTTGAGTCGCGTAGAACGATCGCGAAGTCGATGGCGGCGTGATTGGACTGGCCAATTGGCCAATCAATTACCAGATTACCCGATTATCCAATCATCCAATCTCAGGGTAACTCTTCCTCCGTGAACGGTCTCCGGCAGGGCTCGCCGCGCTCGTACAGTTTCAAGTTTTCCGTGAGACGCCGGACGGCTCCGTCCGCACCGGCCTTCTCCGCCGCAGTCAGGGCGTCGCGCTGGACGGCGGCCGCCTGCGCGTACTGCCCAAGTTCGGCCAGCATCATCGCGGTCGTCTCGGCGAGCTGCAGGCTCTGTTCAGTCTTGAGCAGATTGTCGACGAGTGCCTTCGCGCGCCCTCCGTCGCGGACGCGATCATCGGGAGCAGCGGCCAACAGGCGCGCCAGCGCGTGGTCGAACATGGCCCGGGCTGCCGGCGTCTGCTGTGCGCCCTGGATCAGGCGGTCCCTGGCCTCCTGATAGCGGCGGAGGCGGACGAGCGCCATCGCGTATCCGAACGACGCGTCCGCGAGCGTTGGATCGGCGTCGAGCGCCTGCCGGAAATGATCGAGCGCTTCACCGGGACGTCCGCTCCGCGCCAGCGCTCCAGCGAGCTGGACCCGCGCCTGCACGTACCCGGGCTCGTGCCTGAGCGCCGTCGAGAAGCGCTCGATGGCCTCGTCGTGGCGGCCGCTGCCACTCAGGATGACGCCGAGGCTGAAATGGGCGCGCGCGTGATCGGGCGCTGCGCGCAGCACGCGTTCGAACTGGTCCACGGCGCCGGGAACGTCCCCCATCTGAAACAGCACGGTGCCGAGCCGATGCCGGAGCGACGTGTCCGAGGGTGCGAGCTCGAGCCCGCGCCGGAACAGGTCAGCGGCCGCCGCCCAGTTCCCGGCCTCGAGATACCGTCCGCCCCTGACGTTGTACGCCTCGGCGCTCTGGAGCAGATCGTCCAGCTCCCGCATCAGCGGGTCCGCCAGACTCGCCTGGATGTCGCCCTGCTTCGCGAGATGCGCCTCGGCCTGAGCCAGGTTGGCCAGACCACGATAGGCCATCGCCAGCGGGTAGTGCACCGCTGTCGCCCGCGGGTCAGCTGTGAGCGCGCTCTCCAGGTCCCTGACCGCTCTAACGTAGTCCTTGTTGGCGAGGGCCGCGCGGCCCGCACCGTAG
Source organism: uncultured Bifidobacteriaceae bacterium (assembly GCA_964497175.1). GTDB lineage: Bacteria > Acidobacteriota > Vicinamibacteria > Vicinamibacterales > CAVVIG01 > CAZCEL01. Next base: position 4,594 of record CAZCEL010000100.1, on the reverse strand, counting down.
CGCGCTGCCGGCGAGGAGGGTTCGAGTGAAAGCGCCTTTGCAAACAACGGCTCGGCATCCTGCGGGCGGCCCTCGGCCAGGTACGCGTCGCCAAGCCACACCAGTGTCGCAGTATCGTTGGGCTCCAACTTCAGAGCCTGCTCGAAGAAGGCGGCCGACTTCCCCGGTGGGCCTTTCACCTTGTAGAGGTGTCCGAGATAGTAGGGCCACCGCCTGTCGCCGGGTATGAGCGTCTGGGCGTTGAGATAGCAGATCTCGGCCGCGTCGAAGTGGGTGGCCGCCATCAGGAGCCTGCCCATATCGCCGTACGCGGCGCCCAGTTCGGTGTTGTTCCGTTGTGAGGAACCGGCGAGCGAGGCCAGGCGCGAGTAGTGCTGCAGCATCTGCTTGCGGACCGGCTCCTCCATGATCGAGAAATCCGGCAGCGCGACGGGCTGGAGTCCCAGCCCACCGGGCGGCTGCAGCACCGACGCGCCGGCTGCCGGCGCCGCAGCGGGCCGGTCCTCACGGGAGGTGCAGGCGGTCATGAGGAGGGCCAACACAGCGACCGCCGTGCCGGTGCGTGTCACTTGCCGCCCTGCCCTTCTTCGAGGGATGTCCAGCGATCTATTGCCAGTGAGGACCACTCTTCGACCTTGCCGTCCGGCCAGCGGACACGCACGCTCGGCGGGTCCGCCCGATCTCCCAGGCCCACGAGCACACGCGGGTCGTTCGCCGATCCGTAGCTGCCATCCGCCCGCGCACGGCGCCACAAGGTGGGCTGCCCCTTTCGCATAATCTCAGCCCGCGCGCCAAGCCGATCGCGCCGCTTCCCCCCGCCAGCGCTCCGCGCCTGCGCCGAGCCGCTCGGCGAGGCCGGCGGCCCCGCCACGAGCTTCAAGCCCAGCCAGTGGTTGCGGTTTCCAAGGGTGTTCAGGAGCAACTCCACCGGTCCGTTGATCCGTCCCACCAGGACGTCGATGTCCCCGTCGTTGTCGATGTCGCCAAACGCCGCGCCCCGGCTGACCGCCGTGGAGGTGAAGACCGCGCCGCCCCGGTCCGTGACGTTTTCGAACCGCCCGTCGCCCAGATTGCGGAACAGAAGATTGCGCTCGTCGTACGGAAACGGATTGCTGCGCCCCTTGATCGCCTCGATGGCGCCGTTGACGGCGAGGATGTCGAGCCAGCCATCGTTGTCGTAATCGAAGAAGGCGGTGCCAAAGCCCGTGTGGCCGAGGCTCAGGGGACCGAGCCCCGACGAGGCGCTCAGATCCTCGAAGAGGCCCGCGCCGTTGTTCACATACAGGTTGTTCCCCTCGGCGGGCAGGTGCGTCATGAAGATGTCTTCGTCGCCATCGTTGTCGAAGTCGCCGGCGTCCACGCCCATGCTGCCTTCCGGCTTGCCGTCCGCGCTGAGTGCGGCGCCCGACAGCAGTCCCACGTTCCGGAACGTCCCGTTGCGCTGGTTGATCCACAGCAGGTTCTCTTTGCCGTCGTTGGCGACGTAGACGTCGGTCCATCCGTCGTTGTTGAAGTCCGCGCTCACGACGCCGAGCGCAGGGCCGAAGCGGGCCCCGGCAAGGGCCGCCGCCGTCACGTCGACGAAGCGGAGGTTTCCCAGATTGCGATACAGCCGATCGGGCTGCGGTGGGTAGACCGCCGGCGTGCAGTAGTCGCGCCGGCCGGTAAGGCCCGTACAAGGGCGATCCCCGTCCACGCCGTATTGCACGTAGTTGCCGATGTAGAGGTCGAGCCACCCATCGCGGTCGTAGTCGAGGAACGACGCGGACACGCTCCATCCAGGATCGTCGGTGCCGCTCGGCTTCGAAACGTCCGTGAACGTGCCGTTGCAGTTGTTGCGGTACAACTGGTTCGGCCCGAAGTTGGTCAGGTAGAGGTCGACGCAGCCGTCGTTATCCACATCTCCGGCGGCTACGCCCATGCCGTAGCCGCGGGCATCGATGCCGCTTCCCTCGGTGACGTCGGAAAAGCTGACCGCACGGGTTCCATCGGCGAGGATTTTCAGATCGTTCCGATACAGGCGGCCCCTCACCGGTGCCGTCAGTCCCGGGGGAGGCCGTGCCTGAGCCAGCGTGACGCCTTCTCCCAGCATCTGCCCCTGCGTGAGGTACACGTCCAGGTCTCCGTCGTTGTCGTAGTCGAGCAGCCCGACGCCGCCAGGCAGCATCTCGGGAAAATAGTAGCGGCCTGACATCCCGTTGAACTGCGTGAAGCGAAGGCCCATCTCGTCGGCTCGCGCGACAAACCAGTCGTGCTCTCCGGCAGATCCGGCCGAGGCCGGCTTGAGGGGCGTTGCCTCGTCCGCACCTGGCGCCGCTCCGGTGCCCGCCGCACCTCGTCTGTCGCCGCAGCTGCACAGCAACGCCGTCGAGATGACCAGACACGCCAACGTGCGGCCGGAGGGCGGCATGTCCTTCATTCTCGCCGAATCGCGGCTCCTGAGCCCCAAAGACCGGCGAATCGATGGACGCCAGACAAGCCCACGCCGGCCGGGCAGACAATTTTACCAATGGGTGAAATCATTTGCCAACAATTTAACCCAAAGGATAAAATGTACGTCCATGGGCGTCCGGCTGCGCTATCTCGCCGCTCAGGTCCGGCGCGACCTCAGTCGCCGAATGGTGTTCGTGGCCGGGCCCAGGCAGGTCGGCAAGACGACCTTCGCGCGGTCGCTGCCCGGGGCGCGAGCCGGCTACCTGAATTGGGACGTTTCGTCCGACCGTGAGCGGATCCTGAGGCGCAGGCTGCCGCCGGGGCGCCTGTGGGTGTTCGACGAGCTCCACAAGTTCCGTGGCTGGCGGAACTACCTCAAGGGCCTCTGGGACGGGCGACCGCGCGGTCAGCGCGTGCTTGTCACCGGCAGCGCGCGGCTGGACTTCTACCGCTTCGGGGGCGACTCGCTGCAGGGGCGGTATCACCTCCTGCGCATGCATCCGCTGAGCGTGGCCGAGCTCGGCATCTCCACTCCCGCCGACTGGCGTGCGCTGCGCAGCCTTGGCGGATTTCCGGAGCCCTTCTTCGGCGGATCCGCCGCGGAGGCGAGGCGCTGGTCCACCGAACATCGGAATCTCATCATTCGCGACGAGCTGACCAGTCTCGAGCGGGTCGACGATGTCGGCCGGCTCGAGCTGCTGGCGCTGCGACTGCCCGACCTGGTGGGCGCGCCGCTCTCGATCAACAGCCTCCGCGAGGATCTCGAGGTCAGCCACAAGACGCTGGCCCGATGGGTGACGGTCCTGGAGCGATTGTACGCGCTCGTGCTCGTGCGCCCGTTTGGCGGCCCGCGTGTGCGGGCGATCAAGAAGAGCCCCAAACACTACCACCTGGACTGGACGCTGCCCTCGTCGCCCGGGGCGTCGTTCGAAAACCTCGTGGCCGTTCACCTGCTGAAGTGGGTGCACTACCGGCAGGATGTCGCGGGCGCCGACCTCGAGCTGCGCTACTTCCGTGACGTCGATGGCCGCGAGGTGGATTTCGTCGTGACCGACCGCCTCGACCCGGTGCTGATTGTCGAGTGCAAGCTCGGGGACGCGCCGGTGGACCGCGCCGTGCGCTATCTCAAGGCAAGGTTCCGCGACTGTCCGGCCTGGCAGGTTCACGCCGAAGGGACCGAGGACTACCAGACGAGGGAAGGCATCCGCGTAGCGCCCGCGGTCAAGTTGCTTGGAACGCTCGTCTAGCCGCCGGCATGTCCCTCGGTCTCGCCGAATGCCGAAAAAACGCTAAGATCGGCCGGTGCGCTCCTCGCTCAAGCTCCTCGCGGGCGGCTTCGTCCTCCTGCTGGTGAACTCGGCGTATCTCGCCGCGACCGCCCGGCCCACGCTCTTCTACTTCGCCAACGTCGCTCTGCATCCGCTCCTGGGGCTCGCCCTGGCCGGCGCCGCCGTCTGGTGCCTCAGGCGGGGTCTCGCCGCCGGCCGCCACCCCACCCAGGCCGATGGCCGTCAGCCTGTTGTGCTCGGTGGCGTGGGCCCGAGGCTGAAGTGGATCGTGCCGCTGACGCTCGGCGTGGGCCTCGTGACCGGCCTCCTGGTGTTCGCGTTTGGCGCCACGCGGCCGTATCGGCCCCTGCTGTGGGCGCACATCGGCACTTCCGCCGCAGGCGCCCTGCTCGTTGTCGCATCGTGGCTCGCGTCCGCGTCCCGTCGTCGAGTCGGCGGCAGCCCGTGGCTCGCTCGAGCCACCATCGCCGTGCTCGTCCTCGTCGTGGCAGGCGTGGTCGTCGCGCAGGCGCGTCGAGAGACCGTGCGCCGCGAGCGTTACCGCATCGAGAACCCCGCGGTCGTGCCGGCCAGCATGGAGCGCGAAGGACGCGGGCCGACCAGTCCGTTCTTTCCCTCCTCGGCGGACACGAACGTTCGAGGGCTCATTCCGGCCAACTTCTTCCTGACCAGCGAGACGTGCGGCCGGTGTCATCGCGACATCTACGACCAGTGGAACTCCTCCGCGCACCATTTCTCCTCATTCAACAACCAGTGGTACCGCAAATCCGTCGAGTACATGCAGGACGTTGTCGGCACCACCCCCTCGAAGTGGTGCGCTGGGTGCCACGATCACGCGGTGTTCTTCAACGGGCGGTTCGACCGGCCCATCA
>CAZCEL010000099.1:0-12609 GCA_964497175.1 uncultured Bifidobacteriaceae bacterium | reverse complement strand
CCTGCGGCGCGGGGATCTCCTTGGAGCCGAAGGTGTAGGCGCTGCCCAGCAGCATCACCGTTGCCGCCACGGCCCAGCAGGCGAACGACGCGCCGACGAGCTGTCCGAACTGCTGCCGGGCCGGGGTGGCCCCCACGAGGTAGCCCGTCTTGAGATCCTGCGAGATATCGCCCGCCTTCGACGCGGCCACCGCGACGATGGTGCCGACGGTCAGGACGGCGGCGCGTGCGGACGGGTCCGTCCATCCGGCGGCCGCGAAGACCGCCGCCACGCCGAGCAGTGTCACCAGCGTGATGCCCGAGGTCGGCTGAGAGGACACGCCCACGATGCCGACGATGCGTGCGGCAACGGTGACGAAGAGGATGCCGAAAACCGCGACGCCGGCTGCGCAGACGGCGCGAGGCAGCGGTCCCATGTCGCCGGCGAAGATGCCGGGGACGACCGCTGCCGCGGCCACCACCAGGACGATCGCACCGAGGACGAAACTGCCCGGCAGATCGCGGTCGGTGTCCAGACCCGTAGGCTGAATTCCCGGCACGGACCCGGACCGGGCCGACCGCTCACCATCTTCAGCTGGACGGCCTCCGAGTCCCCTGGCCACCGCCATGAACGCACTGGCCATCGTCGGCAGGCCCCGCACGACCGCGATGAGGCCTCCTGCTGCGACGGCGCCCGCGCCGATGTACCGAACGTAGCGCGTCCAGATTTCGTTGGCGCTCATGTCGACGACCAGTCGCACGGTCTCTGGATAGAGCGGGGTGGACAGGGCCGCGCCTATCGAGGCGATGAGCGGCGTGAGGACGAGGGCCGACACGAGCGCGCCCGAGACGAGCACGCCCGCTTGACGATACCCGAGGATGAACCCGACACCCACAAGCGCCGGCGCGAGCTCGATGGCGAGCTCGGCCTTCGGCAGAATCGGCAGCAGGCGCTGGACGCTTCCGGGCGTCAGAAATGCGAGCGACACCGCCAGCTTGATCGCCGCGCCGAGCGCCATGCCCCTGAAGATCCACGCGCTCGCCGGCGAGCCTCCGACGGTTGCCCGCAGGACCGCGGCACACGCCGTGCCCTCCGGGTACGGCAGCTCGTCTCTGCCGTGCACGATGAGGAGCCGACGGAGCGGAATCATCGCCGCGAGGCCGAGCACGGCGCCAAGATAGGCAAGCGCGACGACCTGCAGGTATGGCGGTACCATGTTCCACATGAAGAGAGCGGGGATCGTGAAGATCGTGCCGCTCGCAAGGGCTGTCGAGGCCGATCCAATCGTCTGGGACAGGTTGGCCTCGAGAATGGATCCTCGAAGCTTGAGCATCCTGAAGAGCGCGACGGTCATGACGGCCGCCGGGATCGACGCCGAGACGGTGAGCCCCACTCGGAGACCCAGGTAGGCGTTCGCCGCGCCGAACACGATGCCCAGCACGACGCCGGCGGCGACGGCCTTAAGTGTGAACTCGGCAGGCGCCGGGCCTGCCGCGTGCGCAGGTGACATGGCGGCGATGATAGTGCCGGGAGGTGACCGGTGGATCAATCGATTTCGGCCGATCTGCTGACGGCGTCGATTATCGCCGTCCGCGACTGCATGGGCGCCAGAGCCGGCGAAAGCGTCCTCATCGTCACCGATCGGCCGTTGCGCACCATCGGGTATGCGCTTCGCCAGGCGGCCGAGGATCTGGGTCACGAGGTGATGCTGGTCGAAATGCTGCCCCGCGCCTCGAACGGCGCCGAGCCGCCGCCGCAGGTCGCGCATCTGATGACGCAGGTGGACGTCGTCCTGTGCCCGACGTCCAAGTCCCTGACACACACAGAGGCCCGTCGTGAGGCCAGCGCCGCAGGCGTGCGCGTGGGCACGCTGCCTGGCGTCACCGAGGACATCATGGTGCGCTGCCTGAACGCGGATTACGCCAGGATCGCCGATCGCACCCGCCGGCTCTGCGCGCTGATGGCCGATACGAAAGTGATTCGCGTGCAGGCCCCGGGGGGCACCGACATGTCCTTCCCCGTGGCGGGGCGCACGCCGCTGGCGAGCACCGGCCTGTTTCGAGAGCGGGGCCAGTGGGGCAACCTGCCGACCGGCGAGGCGTACCTGGCGCCGCTCGAGGGCCAGTCGAACGGCGTCCTCGTCGTCGACGGCTCGATGGCGGGAGTCGGCGTCCTGTTGCAGCCGATCCGCATCGTCGTGACCGACGGCCATGCCACCGATATCAGCGGCGGGCGCGAGGCGCAGCAGTTGATCGCTCTCCTCGAACCCCACGGCCGTGACGCACGCAACGTGGCCGAGTTCGGAATCGGCACGAACGACCGCGCTACGCTCACCGGCGTGATCCTCGAGGACGAGAAGGTGATGGGAACCATCCACGTCGCCTTCGGCGACAACAAGTCGATGGGCGGGAACGTCCGCGTCGCAAGTCACCTGGACGGGCTGGTCATGCGGCCGACCGTCTGGTTCGACGACAAGACCATCATGGACGAGGGCCGGTTGCTCGTGGGTGATTGAGAAGGGAAAGGCAGGAAGGCAGAAAGGCAGGAAGGCGGAAAGGCAGAAAGGTAGAAAGCCGGGGAAGGCGGGGTAAACAAGGCCCGCCCTCACGCCGAAAACAGGGCGAGAATTCACGTGCTCAAGCCGAGGGCGCTTTGTCGCTCCGTGGAGTGTGTGTGCACGCTCTTGCTCTTGTCGGCATGCGAGCGCGATTCGAGCCGTTCACCCATCACGCCGTCGAACCTCCAACCGCTCACTGTGACGGATCGGTCAGCTCGGTCTCGGCCGGCGGCACCGATGGGGCGGCTCGAGGCGGCCGGGCGCCAGCACCGGTGAAGTCCAGTTCACGGCCGTGCCCAACGCGCTCGGTGAGAGCGGGATCTCCTCGGTGTTCAGCGAGAAAAACCTCGGGGGGACGACGTTTCGCCTGAAGATCGTCGTCGGCAACTGAGGAACGCGAAAGAAACCTGACCCCTCGGCAGAGCCAGCGCCGCCAGCTCCGCGCGCGTCACGTCGCGCAGCACATCCCAGCGCATTGAGATCGCCGACCCCGCCGCCGTTCCAATCGGCTCCCAGCGACTTCTCATCGGATCGGGATGCCCACCTGGGCGTGCGTGAGTCAAGGACGGGAGAGACCCCGAGGAGTCGGGCCCGAGGGGTCGCCACCCGTGAAATAATAGGAGCCCGGACGCGCCCCAGGTTCGGTCGGCCGATGCGGGAACCACGCAAGACGAGGAGGGTCGGATGACGCAGCGACGTTTGAGTTCAGCGGCAATTCTGGCAGGCCTCATCGCCGGTGCAGCGCTGGCATCGCCGGGGACGGCGCCGACGGGTCCCTCGCTGTTCGCGGTCGTCGAAGCGGCCGGCGGCCCGGAGGCTCAGGGCGCCGCCCCGAGTACCTTTACGGCGCCCAAGACACCGTGGGGTCACCCCGACCTCCAGGGCGTCTGGAACAATTCCACCAACACACCGCTCGAGCGGATGACGGCCGAGGAGCAGGAGCGCGGGCGGAAGGCTCAGGCGCCCGTACGAGAGGCGACCGACGGAACGGGTGCGGCCTGGCCCGAGACCGGCGGACGTCTCGAGCGCCCCTCCCTCATCGTCGATCCCCCAGACGGCCGCATCCCGATGCGGCCGGAGGCCATCCGGCGGCTCGTGGCGCGCGAGAATGCGAGGCGCGGGCGAGGCGAGGCCGATTCGTGGCTCGACAGGAACACCTGGGAGCGCTGCATCTCGCGGACACTCCCGGTGGCGATGATCCCCAACCTCTATAACAACAACTACCAGATTCTTCAAACCCCGGACCACGTCGTGATCATGATGGAAATGATTCACGAGGCGCGTGTCATCCCGATCGACGGGCGCCCGCATGTGTCGGGCGGCCTGCGCCAGTGGCTCGGCGACTCGCGCGGGCGCTGGGAGGGCCACACGCTGGTCGTCGAGACCATCAACTTCAACGACAAGCTGGACGGCGGCGACTATCAGCCGTCGCACGTGATCCAGACCGGACATCGCGGATCGGGCAAGACGCTGCGCCTCGTCGAGCGCTTCACGCGCGTCGAGGCGAACACGATCGATTACCGCTTCACGATCGAGGATCCCCAGACCTACACGCGGCCGTACACGGTCGCGATCCCGATGAGGCGCGCGACCGCCGACACCCGGATCTTCGAGTACGCCTGCCACGAGGGAAACTACGCGATGCTGAACCTCCTGCGAGGGGGGCGCTCGGACGAACAGGGCGCGATCGAGGCGGCGCGGCTCGTCTCACAGCAGCGAATCGACGCAGGACACCCCGGCGTTCGCGAGCCGGCGGTCCCCATCGTTCCCGCGACGCACGATCGGTAACCTCAGCCACACACGGGGAAGGCCATGAGACATCCATCCATGACGGCGCTGGGCATGCTGGCCGCGCTGGTGGCGCTCGCGGCGCTGGAAATCCCGCTTGCCGGTCAGGCGCCCTCCTCTGGCGGCAGCGCCAAGGGCGCGGCGGCGGCAGCGGCGACGCGACGCACGGCGTGGGGCGATCCGGACCTGCAGGGCACATGGTCGTACGCCACGCTAACGCCGCTCGAACGACCCGCGGCCGTGGGCGGCCGGGAGTTCTACACGAAGGAGGAAGTGGCCGCGAGGGAGAAGCAGGTGGTGACCGACGGTCCGCCACCGCCGGGAGACCCAGGTACCTACAACGTCTTCTGGTTCGATCGGGGGAAGGTCCTGTCCGACCTGCGCACCTCTCTCATCGTCGATCCGCCCGACGGGCGGCTGCCGCTGACCGCGGACGCGCGAAAGATGCTCGGAGCGCGCGCGGAGTACACGCGCGCCCACGGCTTCGACTCGTATCTGGACCGCAGCCCCTGGGACCGCTGCATCACGTATCACGGCGTGCCGCCCATCTCGACCGGGTACAACAACACGTATCAGATCTTCCAGGCGCCCGGGTTCGTCGCGATTCTTGTCGAGAACATCCACGACGTGCGCATCATCCCGCTCGACGGACGCCCGCGTCTTCCCGACGGCATCCGCCAGTGGAACGGGGACTCGCGCGGCCGCTGGGAGGGCAACACCCTGGTCGTCGAGACCGCCAACTACAGCGAGAAGACCCAGCTGCGATTCCCCGCGTCTCCGAACACGCGGGCCGTCGAGCGCTTCACGCGTGTCAGCGACGACCTCATCGATTACCGCTTCACGGTCGAGGACCCGACGCTCTACACGAAGCCCTGGACGGCCGTACGGCCCATGCCGAGGATGGCGAGCTATCGAATCTTCGAGTACGCGTGCCATGAAGGCAACTACGCCATGAGCGGAATTCTCGGCGGGGCACGCGCACAGGAGAAGGCCGCCGCCGAGAAGGCGACCAAGACCGAGACGAGATAGTGGGGGCGAGTCTCATGGTGTTGCGGTTGTCTGGTCTCGCGGGTGTCGTGTCGGCTCTCGTGGCTGTGGGACCTGGGGCCATCGGCGTTCAGGCTCAGGGCGCCACGCGGCCGGCACGGGCCGCGGCGCCAGCCGCGCTCCGCACCGTGGACGGTCAGCCTGATCTCCAGGGCATCTGGCGCTTCGCGACGCTGACGCCGCTCGAGCGGCCAAAGGAGCTGGCCGGGAAGGAGGCGCTGTCGGCCGAGGAGGCGGCGAAACTGGAGGCTCAGGCCGAGCGCACCCGTCACGTCGAGGCGCCTCCCCGTCCGGGCGATCCCGGCGGGTACAACCGGTTCTGGGTCGAATCGGGGACGACCGTCATCGGGACCAGACGGACGTCGCTCGTGATCGATCCCCCTGATGGCCGCGTCCCGCCGCTCACGCCCGAGGGCCAGAAGCGCGAGGATCTTCGTGCGGAGATCAGGCATCGCGCCGAGGGTCCCGAGTCGATGCCGGTGTACGACCGGTGCATCCTGGGCTTCAACTCCGGGCCGCCGATCATTCCGGTCGGCTACAACCAGAACCTGCAGATCTTCCAGACGCGCGACCACGTGGTCATCCACACCGAGATGGTGCACGACGCCCGCATCGTGCCGCTCGATGGACGACCGCGCCTGCCGACGCATCTGAGGCAGTGGGCCGGAGATTCGCGTGCGCGCTGGGAAGGGCAGACGCTCCTCATCGAGACGACCAACTTCACGGACAAGGGCACGGGAACGCTCGCGCTCGACCCCGAGTTCTTCCGGCGGGGGCTCGGCGCCGCGGGAGACGAGAACCTGCACCTCGTGGAGCGGTTCACACGGGTAGCGCCCGACACCCTGCAGTACGAGTTCACGATAAACAATCCGGCGATCTGGACGCGGCCCTGGACCGTCGCGATGACCATGACCCGGACGCAGGAACCCCTCTACGAGTACGCGTGCCACGAGGGGAACTACGGGATGGCCGGCATCCTCGGCGGCGCCCGTGCACAGGAGAAGGCCGGCACGGCCGCTGCCGGGGCTTCGTCACCTCGCTGACGCGTCGAGTACCGCGACCTTCTCGGCCGCCGCTGGCCATGCGCCGTCGAGAAACGTCCGAAGTGCGTCGAGAACGAGCCCGGGCGCCTCGAGCCAGGGCGCGTGCGCGGCCCGCTCGACGGTAAGAAGCCGCGCGTTCGGCAGCCGCAGCGCCCATTCACGTCCGGCCCCGTACGGCGAGCTTCTGTCCTTCCTGCCGTGAATGGTCAGCACGCGCGCCTGCACTCTCGAAAAGTCATCTGACGTCAGGCTGAGCTTCTGAATCGAGGGCAGCAGGTACGCCAGCCAGGACCTCATGAAGTTCCGTTCGTTGGCCAGCTCGCACCGCGCCCATGTCATCTTGCCCGCATCCGCAGGGTCGGCGAAGTAGAGCGGCCCAAGCACCGACCAGAACTTCTCGCAGAACCGCACGGGGTCCAGTGCCGGGCGTTCCTTTTCGAGATCGGCGAGCCGTCCCAGGATGTCCCGCAGCACCTCGTCGTTGTTGGTCAGGTGTGACGGGTATTCGGTCGACTGGCTTGGCCCCATCGGGCCGATCTGCACGACGGAGTCGACCAGGGAGGGGTACTGCATGGCGCACAGGACGACCGTCAGGCCGACGTAGGAGTGACCGATCAGGCCGACGCTATCCGCGCCAAAGTGGCGGCGGACTTCGTCGAAGTCCTCGACATCGTGATGGATGCCTCGAGCCAACCCTGCGCTGTCGGTCACGGTGTCGGACCGCCCGCGATTCCGCACGTCGTAGAAGACGAGCGAGCGCCCCTGGGCCAGGTGCTTGAAGTCATCGAACAGATAGACCCCGTTGGGGAGGAGGATCAGCCTCGCGTCGGTTCCGGCTCTCTGGTAGTAGAGCCGTACACCATCGGCCATCGGGACGTATCCTTCGCTCGTCGTCATGATGCGTCTCCTGAAAACAAAAAGCCGCGACAGGGTCGCGGCTCGAAACACGAAGGGCCGCGGTGACGCGGCCCCATTCCAGCACCCAACAAAAAAGCCGCGGTGCCCGCGGCTGAAGTCGGCTACGAACTGACGTCGACCGGATCAGTATGCTGCGCCAGAGGAGGGCGAGTCAAGCGAATGGCCAGCAGACTTCGTCGCTTGACGCCTCCGCGAAGCCCCACGGACCCAAGGACGCCAGGGACCAGGACGGCCAAAGGCCCAAGGCCCTAAGGACCAAGGACCGTCAGCCACCGTAGCTGATCCGGTAGATGACGTTCGCCCGATCGTCGGAGACGAGCATCGAGCCGTCGGGCATCACCAGCAGATCGACGGGCCGGCCCCAAGCCTGTTTGGGTCCCTGCAGCCAGCCCTCGATGAACGTGTCGTAGCTGACCACCGTATTGCCCTGGAGCCTGGCCACCATGAGGCGATAGCCCGTGTGGCTCACGTTGGCGCTCCGGTTCCATGAGCCGTGGTTCACGATGAAGAGCTGCTTGCGGTAGTCGGCCGGAAACATCGTGCCCGTGTAGAACTTGAGTCCCAGGGCGGCCACGTGAGGTCCGAGTCTCTGCGCCGGTGGCGTGAACTCCGAGCACGGACGCTTGGCGCCGAACTCGGGGTCCGCGATGGTTCCCTCGTGGCAGTACGGATAGCCGAAGTGCAGGCCCGCCTTCGGTGCGTGGTTCAGCTCGTCGTTCGGCTGCTCGTCGCCGAGCATGTCGCGGCCGTTGTCGGTGAACCACAGCTCGCGCGTGTCCGGATGCCACGCGAGTCCGACCGTGTTGCGGACGCCGCGCGCGAAGATTTCCGTACCGGTGCCGTCAGGCTTCATGCGGATGATCGTCGCGTACGGATCCGGGCGCTCCAGAATGTTGCCGGGCGCTCCCACCTGGGTGTACAGGAGCCCGTCGGGTCCAAACGCCAGGTACTTCCAGCCGTGCATCCGATCGGTTGGGAGCTGGTCGTTCAGGACGATTGGTGCGGGCGGTGTCGCGCTGGCGCCCGCCTTCACGAATGCCATGACGTTGTCGTAGCGCGTGATTCGACTGATCTCCGCGACGTACAACGAACCGTCGCGGAATGCGACGCCGTTGGGCTGGGTCAGACCCTTCGCGATCGTCAAGACCTCGTCGGCCTTGTTGTCCCGGTCCCGATCGACAACCGCGTACACGTCGCCGCGCTGGGTGCCGACAAAGACGGTGCCGTCGGGACCGAGCGACATCGACCGCGCGCCCTGCACGCTGGGAGCCCAGACCGCGATCGAGAAGCCCTTGGGGACCGTAAGCTTGTCGAGCTGAACCGTCGCCCCGCCCGGCGGGAGCTGTGCGCCGATGCCGCGCGGCTCGGGCTGAAGGGCACGAACGAGAAGCCGGGGGGCGTCCGGGAAGCGAGTTCCATCACGCGGCGCGGCAGCGGGCGCCGCCTGCAGGTTGGCGACGAGCACCGCTACCGGTGCGGCGAGGAGCGTCATCGGCACCAAAGCTGTCAATCGATTCACAAGCGGCCTCCGGTTGCTGCTGCACTGCCTGCTGTCCACGTCGGACCCACGTCGGGGCTGACAACGCCATATTGTGCCACGAGGCGGGATCCGGCCGCTTCCGACACACCCGCTCGACCGATCCCGTCAGATCCCCGACATCGATTAGTCCGAAACTGCTCTAGAATCGGGTCAGCGCACGAGGGAATTCAGGTTCCCCGGAGGTTCCCATGCACCTGGCAAAGACGCAGTCGCACCTCTCGTTCGGTCTCGCGTCTCTCCTGTTGCCCGGCCTGTTCGGTCTGTCGGCCTGCACGGGCCCGGCGACGGTTCAGGCGCCGGCGTCCACGGTGACCGTCTTCGAGAACGCCCGTCTGATCGTGGGTGACGGCAGCGGCCCCATCGAGAACGCCGCGTTCATCGTCGACGGGACGAGAATCACGCGGGTCGGCACGGCCGGTCTGCCCGTACCTCCGGGCGCGGTTCGCGTGGACCTGACCGGCAAGACCGTCATGCCCGCGATCGTGGACACGCACACGCACCTGGCCTCAACCCGGGAGGCGCTCGTCACCCAGCTTCAGCACAAGGCGTACTACGGAACCGCCGTCGCCGTGAGCCTGGGCCAGGATGCAGGAGACCTGGCATTTCAGGTTCGGCAGGAGAGCATCCCCGACGCCGCGCGGATGCTGACAGCCGGGCGCGGCCTCACGACGCCCGAACCGGGCCGATCCGAGGCGCCTTACTGGATCTCCACCGAGGCCGAAGCCAGGACGGCCGTGCAGGAGTTGGCGGCCAGGAAGGTCGATCTCGTCAAGATCTGGGTGGACGACCGCGACGGCAAGTACAAGAAGCTCACGCCGGACCTGTACGGCGCCGTCATCGACGAAGCGCACAAGCACGGCCTGCGAGTGACTGCGCACATCTACGCGCTCGAGGATGCCAAGGGACTTCTGCGCGCAGGCATCGACGCGTTCGCGCACGGCGTGCGCGAGAAGGACATAGACGAAGAGTTGATGGCGCTCTTCAAGCAGCGTCCGGAGGTGGTGCTGGTGCCGAACCTTCCTGACCGCGGGGTCGCCGCGGACCTCAGCTGGCTGAGCAGAACGATTCCCGGGGGCGAGCTGAAGAAGTTGCAGGACGCGGCGACCGATCGGCCGGCCGCGCAACAGGCCTTCGGCATCCAGGCCAGAAACCTCGCGAAGCTCAATGCGGCGGGCGTTCGCATCGCGTTCGGGACCGACGGCGGCGCCGGCTGGAGCCCGCACGCCGAGATGGCCGACATGGTGGCCGCCGGGATGACGCCGGCTCAGGTCATTGTCGCCGCCACGCGCAGTTCGGCCGAATTCCTGCGACTCGCGGATCTCGGGACCGTGGCCGAGGGCAAGAGCGCCGACTTCATCGTCCTCGACGCGAATCCGCTCGAGGACATCACCAATACGCGCCGAATCTCGTCGGTCTACCTGCGCGGCAAGCCGGTCGATCGCGCCGCGTTGAGCGCACGCCTGCTGGGCGGATCGGCGGCGAAGACGGGTCAGTGACGTGGTTGGGCCACAGAGCATGTGAGAGGGAGGGGCTGATGCGAACACGGTTCTTGCTCGCGGGCGCGGCCGGACTCCTGTGCGGCCTTCTGTCGGCCCGTCCTGAGGGTCAGCGCGGTCAGAGCGTGCAACTGCCCGAGGGAGCCGGCAAGGATCTCGTGCAGGCCACGTGCACGCGCTGCCACGCCCTGAACCTGATCCCGAATTCCTGGGGATACGGCCGCGACGGGTGGGAGACGCTCATGGCCACGATGGTGGCGCTGCCGAAGGATCAGGCCGGAGCGATTGCGGACTACCTCGCGGCGAATTTTCCCGTGAAACCTGCGCCGCCGGCCGTGCTCATCCCGGGGCCGGTGTCTGTCTCGATCAAGGAATGGCTGGTGCCGTCGCTGGGCTCCCGGCCCCACGACCCGCTGGCAACGCCGGACGGATCGGTGTGGTGGACGGGCCAGTTTGCCAACGTCCTGGGACGCCTGGATCCGAAGACCGGGGCCGCCCGGGAGTTCCCGCTCGAGACACCGCAGTCGGGGCCTCACGGCCTCATCGCGGATCGTTCGGGCAACGTCTGGTACACGGGCATCTCGAAGAACCATATCGGCAAGCTCGATCCCGGGACGGGTGACGTGACCGAGTACCCGCTGCCCGATCCGAAGGCGCGTGGTCCGCACACGCCGATCTTCGATCAGAAGGGCACGTTGTGGTTCACCCTGCAGTCCGGGATGGTGGGTCGTCTCACGCCACAGTCGGGCGAGATCCGGATTGTCGCGACGCCCTCCGCCAACACGTATCCCTACGGCATCGCCGTGAACTCCAGGGGCATACCGTGGTACGTGGACTTCCGCGGCAACCGCGTGGGCTCGATCGATCCCGTCTCGATGGAAATTCGCGAGCATACGCTGCCCGATCCGGCCGCCCGGCCCCGCAGGATAGCTATCACCTCGGACGATGCGGTGTGGTACACGGACTACGCGCGTGGATATTTGGGCCGGTTCGATCCGGTGACCGGACAGGTTCGCGAGTGGCCGTCGCCTGGCGGGCCGCGGTCGCAGCCCTACGGCATCACCGCCGTCGGTCCCATCGTGTGGTACAGCGAGTCGGCCGTGCGACCGAACACGCTGGTCCGTTTCGATCCTGCGACTGAGAAGTTTCAGACCTGGACGATTCCGTCGGGGGGCGGTGTCGTGCGCCACATGATGGCGACCAGAGACGGGAACCTCGTCCTGGCGTGCAGCGGCGTCAACCGTGTGGCGTTGGTCGAGGTTGGCGGCAGCCGCGCACCGAAGTAGGTGTCCTGCGCGTGTCGTCCGAGACCGAGATCGACGCGCTCTATCAGCTCCCTCTTTCGGAGTTCACAGCGGCCAGAAACGCGTTGGCCAAGGCGCTCGGCGGCGCCGAGGGCAAGACGGTCAAGGCGCTCGTCAAGCCCACGGTCGTGCCGTGGGCTGTGAACCAGCTCTACTGGAGAGCCAGGCCCGTCTACGTTCAACTGCTTGCCACCGGTCGCAGCCTCCGCGAGGCCCAGATCGGCGCGCTCGAAGGTCGCAAGGGCGCCGCAGACGGCGTCCGCCGTGCGACGGACGGGCATCACAAGGTCCTCGAGTCGGCGCTGACCCGCGTCCTGCAGCTTGCGGCCGCGGTCGGGGAACGCCCGCCGTCCGATGAGGTGCGGCGCGTGCTCGAGACGCTCTCCCTCGCTTCGTCACACCCCGAGCGACCGGGCCGGCTGACGACGGCGGTGCGGCCGGCCGGCTTCGAAGCGCTGGCCGGTGTCACCCCGGCGGCTGTGCCCACTGGGCGGGACCACGGGGAGCAGTCCGGGATCGCGGCGTCGACGACCCCGATAAGTACGCCGCCCGCGGCGCCCCGGGCCGGCGCGGCGGGCCGGCGCCGGGAAGCGTCGACAAGCGTGGTCGAGGCCGCGAATCGAAGGGCGCAGCAGGCGCGTGAAGCCTCGCTCGCCGCTGCGCGGAAGGCGCTCGGCGACGCCCTGGCGGAGGAGGCTCGGACGAAGGAGGCGGTGGATCGCGCCTCTGAACGCTACGAGCGAGCCAGAGACGCGCGTCGCGCGGCGGAGCAGGCGCTGCGGCGGCTACAGGGCTGATGAAACCGCTCTACGGCAGCAGGACGGTCGATCCGGTCGTCTTCCGGCTCTCGAGATCGCGGTGCGCGCGCGCGGCGTCCTGAAGCGCGTAACGCTGATTCAGCTGGATTCTCACCGCGCCCGAGCGGACGACCTCGAAC
>CAZCEL010000098.1:0-12612 GCA_964497175.1 uncultured Bifidobacteriaceae bacterium | reverse complement strand
CGCGCTGTCAAAGGCGCGCTTCGAGTTCCGCTGGCAGGATCAGTTCAACCTGGCGCTCGATCCGACCACAGCGCGCGCGTACCACGACGCAACGCTTCCGGCCGAGGGTGCGAAGCTGGCGCACTTCTGCTCGATGTGCGGCCCGAAGTTCTGCAGCATGGAGCTGACCCAACAGGTGCGCGAGTATGCGCGGCAGAAGGGCGTCGAGGAGCAGGACGCCGTCGCCGTCGGGATGGAAGAGAAGGCGCTGGAATTCAGAAAGCGGCCTGACCTGTACGTGCCGGCACGATAAGCGGCCAGGTCGCCGTCACCGCTCGCCGACAACCGGGACGATCTGAATCACCGTGGGAAACCGCGCGGGCTCCCCGTCGAGCTTCGGATTCGGATAGCCCGGTGAGATCTGCGACTGGAAGTCCTTGATCGTGACGCCGGGTGGAAACGCCATCGTCTCCTCCCGAAACCTGCCCACGTCGAATTCGTGCGTCGCCGGCACATCGAAGACGAGCTCGCCTCGCTGCTTGAGCACGGTGCGATAGTACGTCACCAGGTCGACGAACGACGCCGTCGACCCGAACAAGTAGTAGCGCTGCCCGCGTCCCGCGTCGAAGGACGCCAGAAACTGCGCTCCCGGATAGATGGGCACTCCGAGCTTCGCCTCGGTCGGCGCCGCGTCCGGGACCGAAGCGCCTGTCGGCGATGCCACCGGCGGCGCGGCCGGCTGAGCCGGCGCCTGCGGCGAGGGGCGCGCGGGCCGGGAGTCAGGTCGCGGAAACGGTTGCGGTGGCGGGGGTTGCTGTGCGAGCGCGGCAGCCAGGACCAACGCGATTGCCGCCATGACGGTATTATATACGTGCGATCCCGACAGCGAGGGAACCGGACCTCGCTGGCGGGCGTCTGAATAGGATGAGTGGAGTCATGTCCTCAGGGTTCAAGACCGCACTGCTTCTGGGCGCGTTGAGCGCGCTGGTCCTCGTTCTGGGTGACGTCCTGGGCGGCGCGCAGGGCGTCGTCGTGGGGTTCTTCTTCGCCGCCGCGATGAACCTCGGGTCCTACTGGTTTTCGGACAGGATCGTGCTGGCGATGTACAGGGCCCGTCAGGTCGGGCCGGACCACCGGCTCTATGAAGTCGTTGAACGTCTGTCACGGCGCGCAGGCCTGCCAACGCCGAAGGTGTACACGATCCCTCAGGCGTCGCCCAACGCCTTTGCCACCGGCCGAAATCCCGGGCACGCGGCCGTCGCGGCCACCGAGGGCATACTGCGGATATTGACCGACGACGAGCTCGAGGGCGTGATTGCTCACGAGCTGGCGCACGTGAAGAACCGGGACATCCTGATCAGCTCGGTAGCGGCAACGCTCGCGGCCGCCATCATGATGGTGTCGAGATTCGCGATGTTCTTCCCC
This sequence comes from uncultured Bifidobacteriaceae bacterium, assembly GCA_964497175.1. Classification (GTDB taxonomy): domain Bacteria; phylum Acidobacteriota; class Vicinamibacteria; order Vicinamibacterales; family CAVVIG01; genus CAZCEL01. The sequence goes on along the minus strand of CAZCEL010000098.1, from coordinate 11,208 downwards.
GGGCGTGGCGACGATCGGGAAGGTCAGAATCCAGTCGCGCTTCTCGCGACCATCATCCTGGCTCCGATTGCCGCCATGCTCATCCAGATGGCCATCTCGCGGTCCCGTGAGTTCGCAGCCGACGCCGGCGGCGCGGCGATTGCCGGCGGCCCGATGGGGCTGATCAGCGCGCTCCGCAAGATCGAGTCGGTCGCACGCGCCGTTCCGATGGACGTGAACCCGGCCACAGCGCACATGTTCATCATCAAGCCGTTTTCCGCCGCGGGCCTGATGTCGCTCTTCAGCAGCCATCCTCCGACCGAGCGGCGCATCGAGGCCCTCCTGCAGGGACGTCAGTAGCCCTCGGCCCGTACCTATCGCCGCTCTCGCTCACCAGGCGAAGCCCGCCTGCTCGCCCTCGTCGATGGGCGCGGGTGTGGACGCGGCGATCGAGCCAGGCCGGCCATGCTCCTGGGGCGCGTCGTTTCCGTGCCGCTGCTGAAGCAGGCGGACTATTGCCTTCACCTCGCGCCGGTACGATTCGGGCGGATACTTCCGTGCGTACAGGCGCTCGAGTCGAGGCCGCATCGCCGGGAATTCGCGCTCGACGAACTTCATGAAGTGCGACCTGGTGCCGTCCTGCAGGTACATGACGTTGCAGCCAACAAATCGCGCACCATGGTCCGCGATTGCCTTGATCGTCCGCTCCAGCTTGGCCGGCGCCGACGAGAACCCGGGGACGATCGGCGCCATCAGGACTCCAGCGTTGATTCCAGCGTCGGCCAGGTCGCGCACGGCCCTGAGGCGCTGATGGGGAGGTGCCGTCCCGGGCTCGAGGACGCGCCACGCCTCCTCGTCGACTGTCGGCACACTCACGTAAACCGTGCACGACGAGGCCCTCGCCACGTCAAGCAGTACATCGCGGTCCCGCACGATCATCGGGCCCTTCGTAATCAGCCCCACAGGTGTGCGCGCCGCCGCGAGTGCCTTCAGCGCCCGTCTCGTAATTTGATAATGTCCCTCGATCGGCTGGTACGGATCGGTCGCCGTCCCGATGGCAACCGTCTCGCGCTTCCACTTGGGCCGGTCGAGCTCGCGCCGCAGCACCTCCTCGAGATTGGTCTTCACCAGAATCACGAGTGCGAACTCATCGTCGGCGTTCATCTCGAACTGGACGTGGTACCTGCGGGCAAAACAGTAGTGGCATCCATGAGTGCACCCTCGATACGGATTCAGGGTCCACTTGAACGGCATACCCTGGACGGGGTTCAGGGCCGAGCGACAGGTTACTTCCTGGTATCGGGCCTGATCGGCGCGCTGCTCGGCGGCTGACAGGGCGGCCGTGCCACCCGACCTGACGAGGCTGGCTACGTCGCGGGTCGTCGGTCGAGAGCGGCCAAGATCGAACAGGAGTGGCGCAGGCCCCGCCATATTCGTGTTTTGTTCGCCACCATATCACACACGTCAAGAAGCCGGGCCGCCGGCTCCTCAGGGTGATGGCTCCAGGACAAACAGGTCGGCGGGGCCTATCGGATCGGTAAAGACTCCCCACGATCGCAGATCGGTTCTGGCCGCCATGCGCAGGGCCAGCGCATTGTACGTCTCACGTTCGAACAGGGAGCGGTGGACGATGATGTAGCGGACATCGAGAGATCGAAGCTGCGCGATCGACCTGTCGTCGGGAAAGTTCTCCATACGAGCGACCGTCCGAATGTATTCGGGTGGATGGTAGCCGCTGTATCCGTTGACCAGGGGCCGCCAGTGGCTGGTCGACCACGCCGCGTAGAGCACGTCCGCACCGGGAAGCGCGTCGAGCTTCGGCAACGGCAGCTCCACGACAACGCCCGGCGTCAGGTCACCGAGCGTTCTGTACACCGTCGCCGGACGCGAGTCCGGCTCCTTGAGCGGCAGACCGCCGTTTCCGTAATCGACCAGCATCAGCGAAATCGCACACGGCACCACCAACGCCTGCGCCCGTGCGCGGCTCGACAGGTAGTTCCTGAGCGACTGGACGCCGAGCCCGGCCAGGACCGCCAGTGCGGCGCAGGCAATGATGGCGAATCGCGAGGGCGACCGCAGGCCGTGCAGCAGATCGACCCGGTCGAGCAGCCAGCCATACGGCCACAGATTGGATCCGAATGCCATCACCACCGCGAGTACGGCGACCGACACGTAGAGGACGACCCATCGCCTGGTTGCACTGGTTGCCGCCCCGATCGCGAGCAACACTGCTGTCAGGCCCGGGAAGAGGTTCAACTCGGCTCCGCCCCATGGCGCGGTCCACGCCCAGATCAGGCTTCTGGGCGAACCGGCCAGGAAACTTGTGGCGCGCGCGCTGTAGCGCGCGATTTCGGCGGCGTCCCGGCTTCCCACGGACTCTCCGGCGGCAACGTAGACACCCGCGTACGGGATGGTCAGGGTGAAGGCCACGGCGGCTCCGGCCAGCAGGGCGTAAGCGACTCGAGCCGTCAGCAGGTCCTTCGAGAGAACGAGCAGGAGCGGGACGAAGAGCACGAGCGTCAGACCGAGAAACGCACCGTAGTACACACACGAGAGCGCCTGCAGCGAGAACGACACCCCGCCCAGGGCGCCGTGTCGCCATGAGCTCTGCTCTACGGCACGGTGCAGTGCCCAAAACGTGAGCGGCACCCACATCGCCCACTGCAGCTCGAGATGCATGAAATGCTCGATGCGATAGGGGGCCATCGTGAAGACCGCCGCGGAGACGAGCGCCGGGCCGCTTGAGCCGATCAGGTGCCGAGCCAGCACGTACATCCCGCAACCGGAGCCGACGAATCCCAGGAAGAGAAGGACGTTGTAAACGAGGACAGGCCGCACTCCTGCCCAGTGGAACGGGGCGGCCACGAGTCCCTCGAGCAGCATGGCATCGGAGAACGCGAGTGTCCCCCGAGCGGGATGAAAGATGTTCGCGTTGAACAAATCCAGAGGGGCCGCCTCCAGTGCGTGGGCCACCCAGGCCAGCCGCCACATGCTGAAGAGCGGATCCTGGTGCTCGGCCACCTTCGTCGCCATGTATAGCGCCTGCGGCCATGTCACGACGACAGTGAACGACGCGACCAGGAGCGTCGCGCCAACGAGCGGCACCGCCTTGCCCGTCATACGGACTGCGTGATGCCGCGCCAGAAGGCCAGCAGATCGTCGATGGTCCGTTCGATGGAGAAGGTCGGTTCCCAGCCGAGCTCGTCGCGGATGCGGCTTGGGTCGCCCACGACGACCGGGAAGTCGTTGGGTCTGAATCGTTCGGGGTCGACTGCCACGGCAATCGGAACCTTTGCACGGGCGAGCAGCATGTCGAGCACGTCGCGAATCGCGAGGGCCCTCCCGCTGCAGACGTTGTAAGGCCGCCCAGGCGCTCCGCGCTCCAGGATCAGGCGATACGCCCGCACCGTGTCGCGGACGTCGGTCAGATCGCGGCGGGCCGCAAGGTTGCCCACTGATATTTCAGGCCTTGCTCGACCGGTCTCGATCTCGGCGACCGCGCGCGCGAAGGCCGAAGTCGCGAACCACGCGTCCTGACGGGGGCCAAAATGATTGAACGGCCTCGCGATGACGATCGGCGGCCGATCTTGATTTCCCGTGCAGAGGAGCTCCTGCGCCAGCTTGCTCAGCCCGTAAGGGCTCGCCGGCACGAGGTCGTGATCCTCGCGAAGGGCCGATTCGGACGGTGCGTACACATGCGCTGAACTGGGCAGCAGGAGGCGAGCATCTGAGGTGAACTCACCGAGCGCCTCGATGAGGTGGTGAGTGCCCCGCACGTTGACTGCCAGCGTCGCTTCGATCGTCTGCCACGACCGGCCGACATGGGCCGCCCCGGCGCAGTGGTAGACCGCACTCGGCCGGAACTGCTCGATGCCTGCGCGGACCGCGGCCCGGTCGAGCACGTCCACCGCCCGCCACTCGACGCCGTCGACATGTCGTGGGGGAGCGCCGCCCGGCCGGTGCCATCCCACAACATGGTCAATCCGGTCGTGGGTCAGCAGATCGAGCAGGTGGCCTCCGGCAAAGCCCGCAGCGCCGGTGACGAGCACGCGCTCGCGCATCGACTAGCGGGGCACGCCGCCCAGCGCCCCGTTGAACGGCGAGAAATTCCCCAGCCCTGCGAGCGTGAACGAGAGGAAGAACCGGTGGTCGGCCGGGATGATGAACGACCCGAATCCAGCGTAGTTGTACTGCTGGTACTCCATGGCGATGCCACAGCACTGGGCGTTGTAGAACGCCGACACACGCTGCTGGAGCAGCGTCGATCGGAGGACATCGAAATTGAAGGCGTACATCCCGCCGAAGCGGTTGTCCCTCGTGCGCGCGTTGGTGGAGACGTTCAGGTAGTGGTCGAGCAGGTCGGGATTGTCGAACCCGGGCAGGTCCTTGACGAAGAACTTATGGCTCCACCCCACGCTCGTCTGCACGCGATTGGCCCAGTTGTGGGTGCCGTTGGCCGACAGCGTCCGCATTTCCTTGGCGCGGCTGTCGAACTCGATGCGGAGCGAGGCGTTCAGGTTCGTGGTGGGCACGGCTCGGACACTCAGAGCAATGGGCGAAAAGTTGCCGGGAGGGGCCGTGCCGAAGCCCGTGTTGTACCGCGAATCGTACCGGGACGCGAGCGGGTTGCTGTAGTAGGACTGCGCGATCTCGACGCTCACGATCTCCTGCGCCTGGCTGATCGCCCCCATCCGCCGTTTGGCGTAGATCCGGTTGTTCACGCCGTAGGCAACGCTGGTCGTGCCGCCGACGATGGTGTCCACGCCGTCGACCTGAACGATCCGCGAGAAGTTGTCGATCGACGAGGTGCGCTGCAGATGAGCGAATGGCTCGATCGAGTGCTTGAACCGTTCGGCGTACGCGTTGTCGGGCGTGTTCCAGACTCTCGTCAGAATAGGCCCTGACACGTTGGCCGTCACCGTGCCCACTCCGCGGTTGACGTTGTCCTCGGTCACTGCACCGGTCGATGCGTCGAGGCTTCGGCTGTAGTAGGTGTCGCGCCAGGCGAGCGTCGAATTGACGGTGAACCACTGCCACCGCTTGAACGGGTAGCGGACCTGGGGCGTGAGGTCGAACCTCGCGAGTGACCGATCGTCGATGACCAGGCCCTCAGATCTCGTCTGGCGGTCCAGGTGTGCGAATTCGCCTGCCATCGAGAAGTAGAGCGGCGCGCTCCCGAAGAGGGGCCGGTCGTAGCGCGAGAAGGCAATCCGAGGGGAGTTGCCCGTGACGCCGGAGCTCGACGTCGTGTTGAACCACTCGTTCCGATCGAACGTGCCGTTGAGCGACAGCGTTTTCCAGACGCCGACGACGTTGCCGCCAAACGAACGCTGGTTGCGCGACGCGTCGTAGATGTCGGTATTAAAGGTCTGGTTCGTCGCGATGCTGGAGAAATAGTCGACCCTCGCGCGAGCGCGGAAATTGCCCGGCAGCAATTGGTTGCCCGATCCGCGGATCTCGTAGCTCCGGGAGGCCGGCAGCCTGCCGAACGTCTCGTAGGACGTTTCGCGCTGGTCCAGCAGATACGTCCGCATCGTACCGTCCGAGCCGCCGCCCCGATTGTAGCGATATTCGCCGCCCAGTCCCTGGCCCGTCCGCGAGAACCAGTCGTGCATCATCGTGAGATCGGCACTCCGGTTGATCGCCCAGAAGAACGCGTTGTGGAGCGACTGCCCGCGGATCGTCGACGATCCATAGGTGGGGATCAGGAATCCGGTCGCTCGCCCTTCCTCCTTGGTCGGATAGTAGATGAAGGGGAGGTACAGGAGCGGTACACCCTTGACGTTGAGCACCACCTGACGCAGGAGCGTGTAGTGATCGATGTTCAGCACGATGGTATCGGCCGACAGATCCCACCGCGGCGTGGGCTGGACGCAGGTCGAGAAGCCGCCGTTCCGGATCCGGTATTTCTTCGGCCCGACTTTTTCGACCTCGTCGCCGAAGAAATACACGTCGGTCTGCTGTCCGGCCAACTGGGGAACGGCCATCGCGCCGGGCACGGGCAGCTGGCGGGGCGGCTGCATGGTCGCAATCCCGCTGGCGTGGTAGAACGTGCCCAGCCTGGTCTGGCTGTTGAAGTCGGCCCGGTCGGCGGCAATGCGGTTCTTGCCCTGAGTCATCACAACGTTGCCCGTCGCGATCACCCGGTTCTGATCGGTGAAGGCCTCCATTTCGTCCGCATACACCTTCAGGTCCCGCTGTTCGATCTCGACGCCGCCCGACAGCAGCCAGTGGTTTTCACCGACGCGCTCCTGCCGCGCTGCCACGACCGTATAGTCGGCCAGCACCTGCTGTGCGGCTGCGGGTGCGGTGCCGAGCACCACGATCACGACCCCCGCGACCCCTCGACCGCTGCTCCACATGCCGTGAAAGCGTCTCGCCCGAAGGGTATCACGGCCTGCGAACCAGCCTGAGCAGGTCGCCGACGAGAAAGATCGAGCCGGCGGCGACGACGGAGGGCGAGATGCTCCACGCCAGGTCGAGGGCTTCGGAGGGAGAGGCCGCACAGGTGACCGGAATCCCGCCTGCCGCGTCTCGAGCGAGCCGCGCCAGGATGTCCAGCTCGGTCGAACGGGACGCAGATGTCCTTGTGACGACGATCGCTGAACTGAGAGGGGCGAGGGCGGCCAGCATTCCTCTGACCTCCTTGTCGTGCATGGCCGCAAAGATCAGTGGGCGACGCGGGAAGCCGCGATCGGCCAGGAATGCCGCGAGAGTCAACGCGCCGGCGGGGTTATGTGCGGCGTCCAGGAGCAGTTCGCGGCCCTCGTCGAGGCGCAGCTGCTGAAGCCGGCCCGGCCATTGGACCTGTGCCAGGCCCTGACGGATGGCGGTAGAGGCTACAGACACGCCTTGTGCGCGCAGGGCCTCTACGACTCGAATGGCGACGATCGCGTTTGCGATCTGATGGCGGCCCGGCAGCGCGATGTAGAGGTCGATGTACTCCTGCGAGGGCGTGCGGAGGACGCCGAGACGGCTTCCATCGGAGCCGGAGACGAGGTTCTCGATGCAGACGCCGTCGCCGGCCCAGATTATGGGCGCACCGCGCTCGGCGGCGACCTGCCGCACCACCGAGGCTGCCTGCTGATGCAGATCGCCCACGACGACCGGCACATCGGTCTTGAGTATCCCGGCTTTTTCAAACGCAATCTCGGCCAGCGTGGTTCCAAGATGTCGCTCGTGATCGAGGGCGATCGACGTAATGGCTGTCGCGAGCGGCGAGATCACATTGGTCGCGTCCAGCCGTCCGCCAAGACCCACCTCGCAGACGCCGAGCGTGACGCCTGCACGCCGAAAGAGCTCGAATGCGGCCGCGGTCGTGACCTCGAAGAACGTTGGCTCGACCGGGAGGCGTCCCTGCGAGCGCAGATCGATCACGAGGTCACGTATGGCGCCCACCACATCGGCGAGAGATCGGTCGTCGACCTGCTGCCCGTCTACGACGAATCGCTCGGTGAGATCGATCAGATGGGGTGAGGTGTAGCGCCCGCACCTGTAGCCCGAGGCTCTGAGAACAGAGTCGACCATCGCGGTCACCGAGCCCTTGCCGTTGGTACCGGCGACGTGAACCCCGTGGAAGGCCCGTTCCGGATGCTCCAGCGCCGTGCAGATCGTCCTGATGTTCTCGAGACCCAGCTTGATCCCGAACTGCTGGAGCGAATGCAGGTACTCCAGTGGACCGAGAACCTGAGGACCGGCGCTCATGTCATGCCGTAGCCAGCGGGGTGGACCTCCGCGCTGGATGGGCAGCTTGTGTCGAGGCACGTTCCGGCGAGGCTCCCATGAAGCGCAACGCCCCAGCAATGACGGTCTTCATCTCGCGCCGATCCACGACCAGGTCGAGCATGCCCTTCTCCAGGAGGAACTCGGAGCGCTGAAAACCCGCGGGCAACTTCTGCCGAATCGTCTGTTCAATGACCCTGGGGCCGGCAAAACCGATGAGCGCCTTCGGTTCGGCCACGTTGAGATCGCCGAGCATGGCAAAACTCGCCGTGACGCCACCAGTTGTCGGATCGGTCAGAACCGAAACATACGGCAGCCGGGCGCGATCGAGCCGCGCCAGAGCGCCGCTGATCTTGGCCATCTGCATCAGGGACAGCGCGCCTTCCATCATCCTCGCGCCGCCGGAGCAGGAGACGATTACGACAGGAGTGCCACAGTCGATCGCCCGCTCAATCGCCCTGGTTATCTTCTCACCCACCACCACGCCCATGCTGCCGCCGATGAACCCGTACTCCATGGCCGCGACAACAGAGGGAATGCCGTCAATCGTTCCGGAGCCGACGAGGACGGCATCCTGGAGGCCGGTCGCATCCATGCCGGCCTTGAGGCGCGCCTTGTACGGCTTGGTATCGACAAATCCGAGCGGGTCGGTCGATGTCAGGCTGCGGTCGTGCTCCGTCCACTCGGCGTCAAACAGCGTGCGCAGTCGCTCAGTGGCAGTAAGCCGGGAATGGTGGCGGCACTTGGGACAGACATGCAAGTTGGCCGCATGATCCTTGTTGTAGATGATCTGCGAGCACACGGGACACTTGACCCAGAGGCCCTCCGGCACGCGGCTGGTCTGTCCAGCGGCCACCGTAATCGGCCTGCGTGCCTTCTTGAACCACGCCACGGAGGGAGCTTACCAAAGTCCCCGGTCCCTCGTCCGAGCATCAATCCTGGGGCACCCCGGGTCGCTCGTCGCATCTGGGCGTGCCCCAAGGACGACTATCGGGTGCGTGGGACGTAGTATCGCGTCCCGGCCCCCAGGCCGTCTATCTGTCTGACGAGATCGTCGAGGGCTTCGTCGCTGACTTCGGAATCGAACTCTGAGGTTTCCACGACCAGCAGCGGCGTGGCTTCGTAATGAAAGAAGAAGTGGTGATACGCCTCGTTGAGTTCCCTCAGGTAATCGGCGTCTGGCTCGAAGGGGACCGACTCGGCGTCCACTCGACGGGCACGGATGCGCCGGAGGAGCACGTCGGTCGGGGCCTGCAGATACACGACGAGGTCTGGCGGCGGCACGTCCCGCGCGAGCAGATCGTACAGGCGCTGGTAAATGAAAAGCTCGTTGTCGTCCAGATTGAGGTACGCGTAGATCTTGTCCCTGTCGAACAGGTAGTCGGACACCGTCATCTGGCTGAACAGATTCGACTGGCGCGTGAGCGTCTGCTGGCGGTGACGATTCAGCAGATAGAAGAGCTGGGCCTGAAGAGCGGCGCCCGGCCGATCGGCATAGAAGTCGGCAAGAAACGGATTGTCGGTCTGCTCGAGGACGAGCGTGGCTTCGAATCGAGCACCCAGCCGCTCGGCAAGCGCCGTCTTGCCTGCGCCAATCGGACCTTCGACGGCGATGGAGCGGAACTGCAAAACGGCCCGATGATATCATCGGGCCGTGAGCCGCCCGACGATCGCGCTGCTGCTTGCATGCATCGTCTCGGCCTGCGCCACGGCGCCAAAGGCGCCTCCTCCGATCGCCCCCAGGCCCGCGCCCCCCGCCGCGAGTGTCGAGCAGAAGATGTCCTGGATTCTGCGCCTCGAAGACCAGCGCGTGTTGCGCGACGAGTCGCCAGTGGTTCCCGCGCGCCCCGAGGCCGTGGAGGACCGTACCGCAGATGGGCAGAGCCTCGATGCCACTCCGGCACTCCCGCCTCCCGATCTGATGACGCTGCTGACCGACCACGAGGCGCGGGTCCGTCGGCGAGCGGCGCTGGCGGTCGGACGCGTCGGGCTGCGGGAGGGCGTCCCACCGCTCGTGTCGTTGCTGGCTGACGCGGATGCCGAGGTGCGCGAGATGGCCGCGTTTGCGCTGGGCCTGATCGGTGATCGGCGCGCGCGGGATGCGCTCGTGGCCGCTCTGCAGGACGCTTCGTCACTGGTGCAGGGCAGCGCGGCTGAAGCGCTCGGGCGTGTCGGCGACGCCGGCGCCGCCGAGCCGATCGCGCAGATGGCCGCGCAGATTCTCGCCGGCGGAGCGCTCTCAGAGCCCCCGATGGATGACGACGAGATCCGACGCGATTCACGGGCCGCTGCGTTCAGGCTTGCGCTAGTGGCACTGGCCCGACTCAAGGCGTTCGACGCCCTTGCATCGGTGGTGCTCGATTCCTCGGGTCAACCCCGTCTGCGCTGGTGGCCGGTCGCCTACGCACTGCAGCAAGTCGAAGACACGCGCGCCCTGCCCGCGCTGCTGACGCTGGTACAGGAGCCGCACCCCTACACGCGGGCGTTTGCTGCCAAGGGTCTTGGTGCGATCAAGGACCCGATGGGCGCAGCATCGCTCCTGCCGCTCGTGGCCGGTCCCGACAAGCTGGTCGCTATCGAGGCGGTGCGTGCTCTGGGAAGAGTGGGCGATCCTGTGGCGGTCCCCGCGCTGCTCAAGCTCGTGCAAGTCTCCAGCTCCGATCCCCATCTGAGAATCGAGGCCGTTGCCGCCCTCGGCGGCTTGGGCGGACCCGCCGTGTGGGACACGCTGCTGGATCTTGTCGGGGACTCGAGCCGGCCCATTCGATCGACTGTGCTGCGATCGCTAGCAAGGCTCGACCCCGAAGGATTCATCACCGTGCTGTCCGGCCTCGATGCGGACCCCGACTGGAGCGTGCGTGCCGCACTGGCGTCGGCGCTCGGCGACCTGAGTCCGGAGGCTGGCCTGCCGCGGCTTCGCGCCATGCTGGCTGATTCCGACCAGCGAGTCGTTCCAGCCGTACTGTCGGCCATCGCAAAGCTCCGACCACCTGATGTTCACGACATCATGCTGAACGAGCTGCAGTCGCCCGATCCAGTGATCCGTGCGGCGGCGGCTCGTGCCGTCGGTGATCTGCGGCCGAGGGGTGGCGCCGCCGCGCTTGCCGCCGCCTACCTCCGCGGTCAAGCCGACACAACGTACCTCGCGCGTGCCGCCGCGCTTGGCGCCCTGGCGGTCTACGGTCTCGTGGACGCCGCACCCTTGCTCAACCAGGCGCTGGCCGACAAGGACTGGGCCGTCCGTCTCCGTGCGGCCGCACTGCTCGACGAGCTCGAGCCGACGGGCAATGCCCGAGCGCGTATCGGGCCCGCGCCCACGGCACATCCGGAGGAGTTCTACGAGGCCGAGCGTCTTGGCCGCCCGCCGTTCTCGACTCAAGTATTCCTGGAGACCGATCGTGGAACAGTTCAGATCGAGTTGGCCATGCTCGATGCACCGTTGACCGTGGACAACTTCGTGACTGTCTCTTATACACATCTGACGCTGCCGACGATCTTACGCGTGTA
>CAZCEL010000097.1:12215-12616 GCA_964497175.1 uncultured Bifidobacteriaceae bacterium | reverse complement strand
CCAATCGACGTACTCGGTGCGTGAGGCGTTTGGCCCCGGGTTGATCCGTTCGCGGTCTCGGTGGTGAGAAGGGCGGGCTTACTGTCGTCCGCGTATCCTGAGTCCGGCTCCAAACCTCAGGTTCGGCCCGTTGCCCGTCCCGCCGAACTTGAACTCGGTGAAGAAGCCAGAGGTGTGCTCGACTCCGAGCAGGCCAACCAGTCCGCCGCTGACGTCGCTGTCGTCTGCACCGCCCGGGCCGTCAGCCGGATCGTCGAACCGCGTGATGTGAATGGCCGGTCCGCCCCCGGTGACGAACCGCCAACCCGAGGATTCGTCGGACTTGTACAGGAAGTCGATGTTGATCGACGTCGTCTTTCGACGCTGGCCAAAGCCGCCGTCGACGCCCGGGCGCACGTGCA
>CAZCEL010000097.1:9201-12205 GCA_964497175.1 uncultured Bifidobacteriaceae bacterium | reverse complement strand
GGCTCTCGAACAACACGCCCGCGAAAAACTGCTCGGGGTCGACGGTTCCGCCGCCCTGAAAGCCGATTCCCTGTGCGCGCGCGGATGATGGCAAAGTGACGGCGGCCAGGACGACAAGCGCCACCCGGGCAGACGTGGTCATGCGGAGAGAGCATGCAACGGTCAGTCCCACAGTGAATAGCGCCTTCGACCCCGTATCCGTCCGACGGCAGAACAAAGGCGACTCATCCGACGATTCCTCGCTGGGAAGATGCGCTGCGATGAGCTCAAACGACCAGATAGCTCCATGTCCGGACGATCGATCTACACTGACCCAGTCACCTTCAGGCACCGCGGAGCGTGCATTTTGCTTCTGAGATTCCCAACGTTGGTCGGCCCAATCTGAAGGGACACCACACTGGTCTTCACGGAAACACCTCTACGCGGCGCCTTCGTCATCGACCTCGAGCCGATCGGCGACGAGCGCGGGTTCTTCGCGCGGACGTGGTGCCGGCGGGAATTCGAGGCCCTCGGATTGGAGGGCCGACTGGTCCAGTGCAGCGTGTCATTCAACAAGCGCGGGGGAACCCTGCGTGGACTGCACTATCAGGCGGCGCCGCACGAGGAAACCAAGCTCGTTCGGTGTACCAGCGGCGCCATCTTCGATGTCATCGTCGATCTGCGGCCGGATTCTCCGACGCGGGCGGCGCACTACGCCGTGATTCTGTCGGCCGCCAACAGGCGCATGCTGTACGTGCCTCGCGGATTCGCCCACGGCTTTCAGACACTGCAGGATGACACTGAAGTCGCCTATCAGATGTCCGAGTTTCATCATCCCGAGTCGCAGCGCGGGGTTCGATGGGACGATCCCGCGTTCGGGATCGCCTGGCCGCCGGTCGCGGAGCGGATCATCACGGAGCGCGACCGGTCATATCCGGACTTGCAACTGCAAGTTTCGGGAGACCCCAGGTGACAGCGAAGACTCCGCCGGAACCCTGAACAAATGCCGCCTCGACACGGACTATTGGGTGCGCCGCCTGCACGTTTCCTGACGGATTGGAAGGTCGCCTTCGGCCGGAGAAGCTGAGACCCTTCAGGGAGTTGGAGACGCCCGAAGGGTCCAGCCCCAGGAGCCCTGGTGCTGGCGGTCGTCTTGCGGCGCTGCTCTCCGTCGCTGCGCCGTACCCGTGTCCATTCGGAGAAACCTCCAATGAGGAAACCTCTATACCCGGTCATGTTGGCTGCAGTAGCGATCTCGGTGTGGCTGGCAAACCCCGCGTTCGGCCAGGGCCAACCGGGAGACCGCCTGCCCAATCTGAGAGCGCTCCCCGCCTCGGAGTTGTCCGTCTACAAGCCCACGCTGGCGACTACGGCGCTCCGGTTCGCCACCATCAGCTCCAATACCGGTGAAGGCCCGTTTGAACTCCGAGTCGGAGACCCTCGGCCGGGAGGTGACGGCCTGGTGTACGACGCGTTTCAGCGAATCTACAACACCAACGGCGGCTTCCGAGACGTATTGGTGGGGACGCTCTCGTATCACAGCGGCCACAATCACATTCACTTTGACGGGTACGCCGACTACATCCTGAAGCCCCTCTCATCTCCAGGCGCTTCCGATCGGACGAGCGCCAAGACAAGCTTCTGCATAATGGACACGACCAAGGTGGATCCGCGCCTGCCCGGCGCACCGAAGAAGCCCGTGTACTCCACCTGCAGCCCCGACGTGCAGGGCATGTCGATCGGATGGGGCGACCGGTACGGGCCGACGCTCATCGGGCAGTCAATCGACCTGACCAACCTGCAAGACGGCCTCTTCGAGTTGACGATCAAGATCGACCCACAAAACCGGCTTGTGGAAATCAGCGACGCGGACAACGCGTCCTGCCTGCTGCTCCAGATCGGTGTGTCGAACCTGACGGTGCAGCCCCTGGGGCCGTGCGGCACAACGTCGGGCGGCGACGTGACGATCGCCTCGATTGCGCCCAACAGCAGCTGGGCGGGAACTGTCACCAACGTGACGATCAAGGGATCCAATTTCACGTCTGGGATCGCCGTCGGCTTCGAGAATGGCTCGGGCCCCGCACCTGTCGCCAGCGACGTGATCGTTCATGACACCAGCACGATCACGGCAGTCGTAACCGTCAAGAACGGCGGCGGCAGCAACGACAGCGTCTGGGATCTGCGCGTGGGGTCCGCGGTCCTGCCAGGCGGCTTTACCGTCTTGCGGTGAGACGTCCAGCCGAGGGCTTCCTCCGCCACGCGTTGGCTTGGCAGAGAAGGGCTCGCAGAAGGAGCGGGACATTAGGCAGTCGCGCCAGTGCATGAGGTGCGAAAGCGGCGGCTTCAGATGCGAAGACCTCTCCTGGCGCTGATCGGCCTGCTGGTGACCAGCCTGCCGGTGGCCGCGCAGACACGACAAGCCGAACGGCCAGGAACCGTCCGCATCACCGTCCGCGACGCGACCAACCTTCCCATCAGCGGCGCCGACGTCGTGCTGATCTCCGCCGACGGGCTCAGCGAAAGAGCGTCCACCACCGATCGAGGAGACACCATTTTCGAGGGCGTCCGCCCGGGCGCGTATTCGGTCCGCGTGGAATCGCCCGGCTTCGATCCGGCCGCCATCGAACAGTTCGTCGTCCGATCGGGCGGGCGCGTGTCGCGAGAGGTCGGTCTGCAGGTAGCGGGGCTGGTCGAGGAGCTTGAGGTGAGGCCTGCGGAAGAAGATCAGCAGCTCACGAACGCCTTCACGCGCCAGCTCACGCCCGATCAACTCGCCGCCCTGCCGGAGGATCCAGAGGAGCTGGCGCTCGTCCTGCGGCAATTGATCGGGGACGATGCGGACGTCAGGGTGGACGGGTTCAGCGGCGGCCGTCTGCCGCTGGGGTCGCGGATCCAGGAAATACGCATCCGGTACGACGTGGGCGCGGCCTCGAGCGGCGGCGGCCCCCGAGTCGAGATCCGTACCACGCCGGGCGGGGACCGCTGGCGGAACAGCGCGAGCATGAGCGTGCGGGACGAGGCTCTC
>CAZCEL010000097.1:0-9191 GCA_964497175.1 uncultured Bifidobacteriaceae bacterium | reverse complement strand
GCCCAACGCGTTCTCCGGACAACAACCGGAGGGGCAGACGCGGCAGTACTCGTGGACGCTGAACGGCCCTCTCGTCCGGGACAGGACCGGGCTGTCGGTCGGAATCGACGGCGCCCAGTCAATGGAGAACCAGACGGTCCGCGCCGCGACTCCCGGCGGTCTCTACTCCGATCTCATCGAGCAGCCCACTACTCGGATGGGTTTCTGGACGCGGCTCGAGCATCAGGTAACAGCCGCGCACGCCATTCGCCTGGACGTCAGGCGCAACAGGAACAGGGCCCGGAACCAGGGCATCGGCGCGCTCGACCTACCCGAGCGCGCGTTCTCGAGCAAGGGCTCTGACGGCGAGCTTCGGTTCGGGCATCACGCGACGCTTGGCGGCCGTTACGTGAACGATTTCAGGTTCACGCTCGGCTGGGACTCTTTCGAGGCATCCTCTGCCAGCCACGCGAGAACCATCCAGGTGCTCGACGCGTTCACGAGCGGCGGCGCACAGCAGCGCGGCGGCGAGCGCGCCAGGACCCTCGAGGTCGAGAACGAGATCGAGTTCAGCATCCGCCAGGCGCACCAGGTGACCGCCGGCGTCAGCATCGACGGATCCAACTACGAGGGCGACGAGTTCAGCAACGCGTCCGGCACATACACGTTTGCCAGCCTTGCCGGGTTCGAGGCCGGGCAGCCGACGACGTTCACGCAGCGCGTGGGCGACCCTTCGTACGCGTACTCGATGTACCGGTTCGGTTGGCACGTTCAGGACGACTACCGCGTGCGGAGAAATGTGGTGATCAATCTGGGGCTTCGCCACGATTTCCAGACCCACCTGCGGGACTGGGCGAACCTCTCACCGCGAATCGGGGGCAGCTGGACGCCTTCGCCGAGGAGGCGGACGACGGTGCGCGCAAGCATGGGGGTGTTCCACTCGCGGCTGGACGCGGGCACCTATCAGCAGACCCTGCTCGTCAACGGTCTCCAGCAATCGGACCTGGTAATCTCCGATCCGGGCTATCCGGATCCGTTTTCCTCCGGCGTCGTGCAGGCGGCTGTACCGCCGAGCATCATCCGCGCGCGAGGTGACCTCGAGATGCCGTTCAGCCGCCGGTACACCGTCGGCGTGGATCAGCCGATCGGCAAGCTGGTCCGCTTCCGCGGAACCTACTCGCACCAGACGGGACACCACCTCTTCAGAAGCCGCGATGCCAACGCGCCGGTGAACGGCGTCCGCCCGGATGCGTTCGTTCGAACCATCACGGAGCTCGAATCGACCGCGCGGTCGCTGACTGAGTCGCTTCGAGCCGAGCTGTCAGTCGCCTATCCCCCTCGGCGCTTTTCGGCACAGGTCAACTACGTGCTCGGCAGGGCAATGGGCGACACCGACGGCCCGTTCGCGCTGCCGCCAGACAGCTTCGATCTGACGGGTGAGTGGGGGCCGGCTGGCGGCGACGTCCGGCACCGCGTGACTGCCAGCGTCAACAGCGATCTGCCAGGGCGCTTGCGCGTGAGCGCCAACTTCGGCGCGCAGTCCGCCGCGGCGTACAACATCACGACGGGCACCGACGCGAATGGCGACGGCGTGAACAACGAACGGCCTGCCGGCGTGACGCGGAACAGCGCGCGGGGCGCGGGGACCCGCAACCTCGATCTCACGCTGACATGGGGCCTGGGCCTCGGCCAACGTCAGTCGGGCGCGTCCCGTGCCGCTCGTCCGGGGCGCCCGAGCGAAAACCCCTTCGTCAGGCTGGAGGTGTTCGCGCGGGCCACCAATGTGCTGAATCTCGTCAACCTGCAGAGCTTCAGCGGCGTGCTGACGTCGCCGTTCTTCGGGCTGCCCACGTCGGCTGGGGTCGCCCGCCGGGTCGTGATCGGGACGCGCATGTGGTTCTGAGAGGGGGCTCCCGACTCGCATGGCGGCGGTGCGTTGGCTGAACTGGCTCAGCGGCGCAGCGGAATGGATCGGCGAGCTACAACAGAGTGGCCACTCGGCGGCTGGTTCCAGCCGTCAGAGAGAACTGCAACCGCTATATCGTGTGAGGTTTAGCCGTTACGGAACGTCGACAAGTCGACGAGTTCGGCCGACCAAAGTCTGAAGGGCCGGGACTTCTCTAGGAGCTTCCGAGGGGCGAAGTCAGATTGTCGCCAGTTTTTCCGGGGCCGCACTCGGCAGTGTTCTTGCCAATGCGCACAAGCGCTCGCCGCGGCGCATGTCGTGCCCCGCCCAGCATGAGGAGGCTCCGATGCGAAAGGTGACAGTCGCGTTTCTGGCACTCGGGTGTCTGGCCCTCGGTATCGGGAGCTTTGTGGCCCCGATCGCAGGGCTGCCGGACTCCGCAACAGTGTACGCTCAGTCGCCTCTGCACCCCTGTACCCAGGGATGTGAAATCACGGGCGACAAGCCTCAGGCGGACCACTATGCCTTCTGCCACGTTGATAGGGGTGGCGAAGGGCACGTGATCTGCCCGGACTCGAGTTCAATTGCAAAACACCTGCAGAACCATCAACCGGACGGCGACTTCTGTATCAACTCGGCAGCGGATCTTGAAGCCTGCGAAGGTAAGAAGTAGCACGGCTCCCGCCAGCGGGCCTTGGCCGTAGGCGACTGAACTCAAAGGCAGAGGCAAGAGAAGAAACCTATCCGCTGGTGGGTTTCTTCTCTGTCGCTGATTGGCTAGACTCCCGTTTCTTGCGAATTGCATGGAGCCTCCAGACAAGGCAGCATTGTGTCGATATGACGAACGAACAGGCGGCGCAGCGTCCCGTAGATCCTAACGCGGCGTCTTCGTCGCGCTCCGACCTCCTTGCTTTGGCCACCTTCATCGGCGTCGCCGTCATGATGGCTCTCTCGCTCTGGAACGTTTGGAATCTCGGCCGCCTTGGCGACCGGGTCGCCAGGCTCGAGGCGGGCATGGGCGCCAGGGCCAGACCTTCGGGTCCCGATCCGGACAAGATTCACGCTGTCAACACAACGGGCGCGCAAACGAAAGGGCCCAGCGACGCGCCGGTCACGATCGTCGAGTTCTCCGATTTCCAGTGTCCGTTCTGCGCCAGGGTGGTTCCTACGCTCAAGCAGGTCGAGGAGACGTACGGGGGAAGGGTACGGCTCGTCTGGAAGCATCTACCGCTTCGCATCCACAAGGACGCAGTTGGCGCGGCGCTGGCGGCGGAAGCCGCCGGCAAGCAGGGCAGGTTCTGGGAGTTCCACGACAGACTCTTCGCAAACCAGGATAAGCTCGGCGCGGACGACCTGAAGCAGTACGCGCAGGAGCTTCAGCTCGACCTGGTCCGTTTCGAAGCGGACCTGGCCAGCGCGGATGAGAAGCAGAGGATCGAAGCCGACGTTGCCGAGGCGGACACACTCGGCGTCGCCGGGACGCCCGGCTTTTTCATCAACGGGCGGTTCGTCGGCGGCGCGCAGCCCTTCGACACGTTCGCCAGGATTATCGACGAAGAGCTCGCCAAGCTCAGCGTTGCGGCTCCGCCGAGACCCGCGTCGAACTGACGCGCGCACCACAAGTCCTATATCTGTCAGGATTTAGAGCCCGCCGGCGCCCTCAGTCCGCGAGCTGAAAAAGCGTGAACAAAGTCGCCCTGCAGAAGGATCACTGGGACAGCTGGCGCGAGCTCTGTCGAAAATTTCTGCACATTTCTTCGATCCATCGCACGGCAGTCGTCTTGCCTGCACATGCGCGGCTGGGAGATGCGAACCGGAAGGGCGCGATTCCCCATTTCAAGGAGGAGATGGACGATGAGAACACGGTGGATGACGGCGTTTATGGTAGCGTTGGCGCTATCGGCTGTGACACTGGTCGCAGCCAGCATAAGCAACTTGAGCGGCCAGTCGTGCGGCGCTGACTCAGGCACGTGGCACTTCGTCAACAACCAGACCGGTGGTGCACCGGCGGGAACACTGACTGCGGCGTGGGGTTCGGGGGATACCTGTACAACGGGCCCGTCGCAGGTCAGCTCCAAAAACCAACACTTTTTCTGCACTGCCCGAGGCACTCTCACATCCGCATCTACCAACCTGCCCGGCAAGCTCGTCTTGTCCGACTTCACTTGCGAGGATGGGAAGAAAGAGGAGCCGCCCAAGTAGCCGAACGATGCGCTGATGCCCCACCGGTGGGGTGCCAAACGTCCACGAACTTGTGCCCGACGCCTCAGACCGTGAGCATGTAAGCGAGGTTCGCCGGCATCCGATTCGATGCGCCGGCGCGGGAGCTCAAGAGCGTGTCGATAAATCCGGCATCGTGACGAAGGTGTCGCGTTCACCGGACTTGGAGCCGAAGTACTCAACGCTGAAGCGCCTGTACTGAGTAATCGAAACGCACGAAGCGTTCACGTACAGCGGCCGCCGTTAGCGAAGCTTACAGCTTTCGATCGAACCCCCGCCAGCAGGTCTCGGCTGGCGGGTGAACTCGTCGGCGCTTGCCGGCGTTCATTGTCCGCCCGCCCCGGCCCCGCCCTGCCATGGCGGCGGTGGCGAACATCAGCGACCAGCCCGGCGCGCGCCAGATTCAACCGAACGGTTGCTCCTCCCCCTTGAAGATCGCCTGGGGCCCCTGAGCGAGTCGGCCTGGAAGCTCTTGAAGCTATCCAGCACACGCAAGGCCTTCTACGGACTCGTCCCCGCCGTGCCTGCGCCGAAGTCAAGTGTAGCTCCTGAAGTCGTTTTCGGCCGCGCGCAGCCGTCCTGTTACGGCAGAACGTCACGGTGATTCACCCACGGGGCGGCCATGACACCAAACATCCGCCGGCTTCAGCCACTGGTGGGCGCTACTCGCGTGGCGGATCGAACAACAGCCGCTCGACGAGATGACAGATCGCGTGTTCGATCGCCAGGTGAGCCTCCTGAATGTGCTGGGTCACGTCGGCCGGCACACGGATCGTGACATCGGCTGCGCAGCCGTCCCCTAGCCCATCGCGACCCGTCAACGCGATCACGGCTAGGCCCCGCGTACTCGCACGGTCGATTGCCTGCAGCACGTTTTGCGACCGGCCGCTCGTGCTGATGGCGATGAGAACGTCGCCTCGCGATCCCAGCGTGTCAACCTGCCTCGCGAAAACGCCGGTGAAATCGATATCGTTCGAGTAGGCCGTCAGAAACGACGTGTCCGTGGTCAAGGCGATCGCAGGAATGCCGGGACGCGGGAAGCTCGCCGTCAGGCGGCTGACAAATTCCGCCGCCATGTGCTGGCAGTCGGCGGCGCTTCCACCATTCCCGCACAGCAGCACCTTCCCGCCTTGCCTCACCGCGTCTGCGATGGTGCGAGCGGCGCGAACGATGTCCGATGTGCAGACCTCGAGCGTTCGCGATATCGTGTCGGCGCTCGACCGCAGCAGATTCTGGACCGTCCGCTCGGCGTGCGCAGTGTCGTCGGGGTCGGCGAATCCGGAAGACATGGCCCGCCATGATACCCCGGCAGCGCGTGGTCGTTGATTTGCGAGACCTGCGAGAACCGGGGCAGGGCGAGGAAGCTGCGGAAATCCGCCATCGTAACTCGATGACGGGAGCGCCATCGCGCCAAGAAGCGCGGCTGGTTCGAAGACGGATGCCCGAAGCCGGATCCGCAGCAGCAGCGTGAGCGCTTCGGAGCGCCCAACGCTCCAACGGGTCTTCAGGAAACAGCGGGGACGGCTGAGGAGAGCGCCTGTCTGATGGCTGCCAGAACGCTGTCGACGCTATCGTCGACCGCCGCCTTGAACGTCAAACCGTGGGTGGGCCGGACGCCAAGACCGAGCTGAAACCAGCGGGCCCCGTTGTGATCCGAGATACTAAACACATGAATGCGCCAGAGGCGTGCGTCAACGCTGACCGTACTGCCATCGAGCGCGCTGAACAGTTCGTCCGGGTGCAGCGGGCTGGGCTGGCCTTCTGCCTGCGAATTCGGCCTCCCGACCAGGTCCTCAGACGGTAGGAACGAATCCCAAGCGTGACGCCGAGTCTCGTGATGAACGGGAGCAGTTCTCATCGGAAACCCTCGACGATGGACGTTCGAGGGACCTCCAGCAATTGTGATGCCTCGGAAGACACGCTGAAACTGGCGGAAAATTGAAGAAATTGTTGGACGAACTGCCTATTAGGGACCTGTCCCGAGTAACATTTTCACTGGCAGGGTAAAGTCAGGCCTCCCGCCGACTCCAGGATCGCGGCTAAGACTTTGGTGGTTCGAGAACAATCTGAATCTGCTTTCGGAATCTGACGGCCTGCCCGTCCTTGATGGCTGGGCGGAACCGCCAGCTCTTCGCCGCGGCGATGAGGCTCGGGTCGTACTGCGGCGAGAGGGGGCGGACGAGCACGGCCGACTCGACCGCGCCGCTCGCATCGACCACGATCTCGAGGAGCCCCGTCAGCGTCGCGCGGCGCAGCGCATCGGTGCGCGGCAGCCAGGGCGGCAAGCGCCACTCGACCTCAGCAGGAGCCACCACGTCGTGATCGCTGGCGCTGTAGATCTTCGCCTGGTTCACCGACTCGCCCGCCGATCTCGCCTCGGCCGCCTTTCGTTCGGCCGCCGACGCCAGCTCTCCCTCGGTCAGCTGCAGGAAGCCTTCGCTCAGGTGCCTGAGGTCCGCCAGGCCTGAAAGCTCACCGGATTCCTCATCGGTGACGAGTTGAATCACACGCCTCAACCGATCGGCTGCGGCGGCGAAATCCCTTGCCTCATAGTCGGTCCGGGCGAGGCTGTACATCTGCCGGAGGGCGGAGGGCAACGTACGGCCTCTGATCTCACCGAACAGATGGACGAGCCGCGGCGACACCTCGGTTTCGGTCATGGCATAAGCGGGATTGCGAAGCACGATCCGCTCGAGGGCTCGCTCGGCCTCGGCCTTGCGCCCGAGCGCCATGAAGCAAAGCGCACGATATTGATCGACCTGCTCGCTGCCCACATCCTTGCTAATTGCATCGAGGGCCGCCAAAGCATCCTCGTATGAGGCCGAAAGATAGAAGGCTCGCACGCGCGACAGGTCGGCCTCCGGGGCCGGCTGCTGGGCCTGCAGAACTATCGTCCAGAGCAGGTGAGCGGCAACCAGCGCCACGGAAATGAAGCGACTACTGAATCGCACGCAAGTCCACCCCGATCCGCTCCGGCCCGCGTGTCGTCACCGTGATCGTCTGCTTCCGTTCGCCGAGCTGCGGATGCCGCCATATGATCTCGTGCCGACCGATGGGCACTGGAAGATTGGCGAGCGGCGTCGTGCCGAGCGACCGGCCGTCGAGAAACACCTCCGCCCAGGGCAGCGCGTTCACCGAGAGGCGGCCATCGGGTACGGGCACCGGGATCGTTGCAGTCCTGTCCGCGACCACCGTGGCAGCAAGCGTGGTCCGAAACGCGATCGACTCGTTCACGAGCTCAAGTTGATGGGTGCCGGTGGGAAGCATCAGCTGCTCGGCGGCGCTGGTGCCGATCAGGCGACCCTCCTCGAAAATCTGCAGCTCGAATGGGGCGGCGATCGAAACCCAGCCAGCCGACGCGGCCGGCTCGCGGATCGACACCATGACCGACGCCGTGGCGCCAGCGGCCACTCGGACGCGGCGCGCGATCGCCTCGTCCCCGGATCCAACAACGACGCGATGATCGCCGTCAACGAGATCGGTGAGCACGAGCGGCGTGTTGCCTCTGAGCGTCCCGTCGACCCGGACGATGGCACCAGGGGGATCGGATGTGATCTCCAGCCTGCCCGGCTTCACCTCGGGCGCTGGCGCTGGTGCCCGCTGGGTCGGGGCCTGCGACGGAACCGCGGGTGTCAGGTCCGCAAACTGTGCGACGGTGACGCCGGGTTCGACCGTGAGCGGAATCGATCGCGTCGCCGAGCCGAGCTGAAGCTCGAGCGCGTGCTGGCCGAGCGGCAGTTCCAGCTTTATCGGCGTCCTACCGTGGAGGACGCCGTCGATCGTCACGCTCGCTCCCGCCGGGTTGGAGGCAATCGTCGCACTCCCGGACTCCACTGCAGGGCTCGGCCCGGGCACAGAAGAGCGCTCGGGTACTCGGCGAGTCGCCGCGACTGCGTAGATCCCCGCGACGAGCGCAGCGATTGCCATCACGCCCACGATAAGGACCGCTGGCTGCGCCTGCAGCCAGCGCCAGGCATCCCGTGCCGATCTGGCGGCTCCCAGCTCTGAGAAAGCCGCGCTCGCCTCGACAGCGAGATCAGACGCCCAACGACGATCGAGTCGCACATCCCTGACCGGCTCTGTGTCCGGCGGCGGCTCAAACGCGATCGGCACATTCGATGGCGGGAGGACCGGGTCAGGGGACGGCAGTGGTTCGAACACCGCGGGACGAGGTACCTCCTGGTCGGAGGCGAACGAAGCGGTCTCGGAGGCAAACGACGCGAGCGCGTCCTCGGTGTTCACCTGGTGGCCGTCCCATCGCTCCTGCGCAAGCTGCGCCTGCAGGGGCACCGCGCCCTCAGCAGTGCGGTCCGTCGAAACGGGTTCCTGACCGTACGCGTCGAGCGGGCCATGGTCGGCCATTGGGGGGGCAGTCCTGGACGATGCCAATGGCACGCCATCTATCTCTCTTATTTTCCAATGGTTTAGCTCGAAACAGCCTCGAAAGGCTCTGTGATGGGTGTCTTTTGTCGGCCACTCGACCGCCTTGAGACATCCCTCGTGGACGCTCCGTGTCGATGACGGTACCGAGGCGGGCAGGCTCAGAATCGTTCGTTTTCCGACAGATTCTTCCGAAATGACGGGCCCAACCGTTCTCTATCCCCTGAGGAATAGAGCTCTATCGCCTGAGAAATACGACGCACTCGCACTACACGCCGCGGTCGCACGCTGACAGTCCGAGGGAGGGAAGCGACGCGTCACGACGCGCATCGGTGCGCCTCGATTCAGACTGCGGCTCTATGTGGACGTGCGCGCTTCTTCACTGGTCAATCGCGCCGCACCGCTCATCACAGCGGAAGAACGATGACCGCGCTGACGTCACACTTCTTGCCCTGCTCACCTCATCCGCAAGTCGCGTCCCGAGGTGCGAATGGGTGTGATGAGTACGTTCAGAGCTCGACTGTGGCTGCTCGCAATCGCAAGCGCCGCGATGCTGACTGACAGTCCGGCGATCGCCCAGCAGTCGCTGCTGCCGAGCGTCGCGCCGCGGTGGTCCGGCGTCGACGTCGGAAACGCGACGCCTGCGGGCTCGGCTTCCGTCACCGGCGACGTGCTGACGATTGCCGGCGGCGGCATCGGCATCGGG
>CAZCEL010000096.1:0-12718 GCA_964497175.1 uncultured Bifidobacteriaceae bacterium | reverse complement strand
TGCGTGCCGATGTTGGCCAGCTGCACCACCGGCATCGTGAGCAGCGCGATCATCCAGATATACATGAACAGATCGCCAATCGTCATGGCCCCCGAGCGAATGGACGATCCGCCGATCAGCATCACCGAGATGCCGATCGCGCCGACCACCAGGCCGGAGAAGGCCCCGACGGCCGACACCCCCGTCAGCGATCGTGCAACGTTGCGCAAGAGCCGGTGCGCGCCCCTGGCAAAAACCAGCTCCTCGCGCTTTTCGGCCGTATAAGCCTTAACGATGCGCACGCCGCCCAGCGACTCGCCGAGCCGGCCCGTCACTTCGGCGTGGATCTGGCCGCGCTCGCGGAAGAGCGGCCGGAGCCGCTTGAAGGCGGTTGCCATCCCGCCGCCAAACAGGCCGATCACGATGATCGTGACAGCGGTCAGCCGCCAGTTCAGGTAGACGAGGATCGTAAGGGCCATCGCGGCAGTCAGCAGGGAGCCCGTCAGCTGCACCAGGCCCGTGCCGACGAGATTTCTGATGCCCTCGGCGTCGGTCATGATGCGGGAGATGAGGACGCCGGTCTTGGTCGAGTCGAAATACCGGACCGGGAGCCGCATCACGTGTGCCTCGACCTCCTTGCGCATGTCGGTGATGGCGCGCTGTGCCGCGACGCCAAGCACCTGCGAGTTGGCGAACGAGGTGGCCGTTTCCACCAGCGTCGCCGCCCCCACGACGAGCGCGAGGTTGGGCAGGAGCTCCCACTGCTTGGCGCCGATGATGTTGTCCATCAGGTACTTCGAGCTCGCCGGCAGGACCAGGCCGGCCATGCGGTTGATCACCATCAGGAACAGCCCGAGCCCAAGGCGACGGCGATGCTTCCAGATCAGCTCCCGGGCCTCCTCGAGCGCTCCCGACGTCAGCTTCTTCCTGGCGCCGCCCGATGGTGCGGGCGGCAGGCCGCCGGGAGCGGCGCGGGCGCCGCGAGCTCGCTCGGAATGTCCCAGACCTTTGACCTTCACCATGCGCTCCAATCAGGATTATCACCTACACACCCTTGGCCCAACGGGGCACCTCGCATGACGGCGGACGTCGATACTGCACCTGCCGCGGTCTGACCTGCCTGGCGTCGAATCGATCGACCAGGCGAATGGGTCCGTCGGGCGACGAGGT
Organism: uncultured Bifidobacteriaceae bacterium; assembly: GCA_964497175.1. Taxonomy (GTDB): domain Bacteria; phylum Acidobacteriota; class Vicinamibacteria; order Vicinamibacterales; family CAVVIG01; genus CAZCEL01. The sequence continues at coordinate 11,569 of CAZCEL010000096.1, read as the reverse complement.
GTCGGGCCCCTGCGGCACGACAGACATGTCAGGGTCGCGCCGACGGTCAGCCATCGCATCACCGTCGGGGGCATGTGTCGTCCTCCACTCCCGCGCCCCGGATCGTACACCGAGCGTGTCGCGAAGCACACCTTCGGAGCGGGCCGCGCCGGCGACAGTCGGCAAGACGGCAGGGAGGCGCCGAACCCGCGCGGGGTGACGAAGCGGCTCGCTCAGGATGTCGACCTCGCTGACTCCTCGTCCTGGCCTGGCGCGACGCCGCCAGCTGACGCTGCGCCGCTCAGGTAGCGCTGGCGGGCGCGGTCGAGGTGGCCCGCGATTTCCCGTGCGAGCGAGTCGGGCGAGACGACGCGCGCGGAAGGGCCGAAGCTCAGAATCCAGCTTTCGAGAGACCGGTCGCGGCACACGTCGAGCGTCATCATCACGCCGCCCCCGGACAGCTCGGCGAGGGCCTGAGACGGATGCCAGTCACGGGCTCTCACGTAGCCAGCCACCGCGGGCTCGAACTCGATCTGCACGCGCTCGGGCGGTCCCGAGTGCACGCCGAGCGAGTGCGCGAACGTGTCCTCCGGCAACGCCCGCGGCGGGGGGAATCGCTCGTCGAGCAGCGAGATGTCCTGGATACGCTCGGTGGCGAAGGTGCGGACCTCCTGGTATTCGGGCACGTACGCGATGAGGTACAGCCCGCCCTGCGCGTACGTCAGCCGGTACGGGTGCACCAGGTACTGCTTGGTCCGCTCGCTCGATTGCGAGTGATAGGTGATCGTGGCCTGCCGATGTTGCAAGGTCGCGTCGAGCGCGCGGGCGACCAGTCGCGCCTGGCGCGCGCCGGTCTGGCGCCGCCGCTGCGGATCGGGCTTGGAGGCAATCACCCGCGGGAGCTGGTCGAGAAACTGCCGCATGTGCGGCGTCAGGGCTGACGCCAGTCGATCGAAGGCGGCCTCCAGATCGTCGCGGAATGGCGTGCCAGCCAGCGACTCGAGGAGCGTCCGGCTGAAGTACAGCGCCGAGATCTCCGCCAGCGTCAGGCCCGTCGCCACGCCCTTGAAGGCCTGACCGTTGATGCTCCAGCGCGTCCTCCCGTCGTCTCGGGACCTGTCGTCGAAAAGAGGAAAGCCCGCTTGCTCGAGCGCCTGGAGATCCCGGCGGATCGTCCGCGTCGTCACGCCACAGAGCGACGCCAGCTCGTCGATCGTGACGCCGCCGGCGCGCGCCCGCTCGATCTCGCGCAGGATCGTCCACTGCCTGATGACTTCGGCGTTGCGGGGCACTCAGGAGATTCTACCGGTCCTCGTTTGCAGCGCGCGCGGCGTTGTGGGACAGTGTGCGGGCGACAGGAGGGACAGCATGACTCGCAGCGTGATGGCAAGGGTGACGGCGGTTGTGGTCGCTGGCACGGCGCTCGGCGCCCAGCAGCAGGGCCGGCCCATGAGTCCCGAAGGCTCGACGCAGGCGCAGGTGCTGGGGAAATGGAGCAAGGGCGAGCGTCCATCGTTCGCGTTCGGTCGCGAGAACTACGTCGGCGGCCGATGGATCGAGATCACGTACGGCCGCCCGCTGCAGCGCGGGCGCGATCTGTTCGGGTCCGGTCCGAGCTACGGCAAGGCGCTCAACGACGTGGGCACCGCCAACCTGCCGCCGCCGCCTGTCTGGCGCGCCGGCGCGAACGTCTCGACGCGCCTGAAGAGCGACGTCACTCTCGTCTTCGGCGACAGGAGAGTGCCCGCCGGCGAGTACAGTCTGTTCATCGATCTGACTGGACCGGCCGCCTGGACCCTGATCGTGTCCAACTGGCCGGCGCAGCCGAAGTTCGATCCGAAAGACAAGACGGCGCTGTGGGGATCCTACGGCTACACCGCGGACCGGGATGTCGCGCGCATTCCCATGAAGGTCGACACGCTGCCGTTCGGCGTCGAGCAGCTGACGTGGAGCTTTCTGGATATGACGAACGACAGCGGACGCATTGCCCTGATGTGGGGACGCACGCTGGCAAGCGCCGCGTTCAAGGCAGTGGCCCCGTGACGAAGCGGCATTCGATCGCCTGTGGCGTGGTCGCGGCAGTGGCCGTCGGCGCTCTGGCTGTCGGCGGTGCCCTGCAGACGCCGGCCGGCCCGTCGAGCGGCCTCGATTGGCTGACAGAACCTTCCGATGAGAACCGACGCGATCTTCAACATCGCGTCGATGACCAAGCCGGTCACCTAGCGGGTGTCCGGCCGCGGTCCGGTTCCGGACGCAGTTGTGGTCACGGTCAACTCGGCTATCAGCCAGGGGTAGAGCTCGTGGGACTCGAGCAGTCGCAGCCGAAGATATGCGGCGAGCGCGCCCCCGAGCGGGAGGTCCACGCGTGTTTCCAACGGTCGGTCGATTGACGCCGTCATCACCCGCCCACCCAGACTGCCTGAGAACAGCGTGTCCCACGTCACACCGTCACCAGACGCGTCGATGGCGAGCGCTGACGGATATGTCTCCGGTGCCCGACCAAGTGATACGGACACCGAGCACAGGTTCACCGAGTGATCCAGGTCGACGACGAGGACCTCGCCTGCCCGCTGCGCGTGATCGGAGATCCACGCAGTGTCCATTCGACCGTCCATCAGCTGGCTCAGCTGCGTGGACCCCTCTGGCGCGGAACTGACGGAGAAGGCAACCGGCGCTCCCTCGCAGTCGAGGACGTCGGGTGAGTACTCCGGAAGTCGGAAGAAACTCCAATGCATTTCATCGCCGACCGGCGTCACCCCTGGAACGCGTTCTGTCAGCGTCCGCCATCGCGCGTCGGGGTCGTTGCGTGTGTCGACGGCCACGAGCACACTGCCACCGACCGCCAGTCTCGGCATGATGGTTTCGTCTTCCTCCCTCAGTGCCCGACGAAGGACTGCATAGTAGGGTGGCGCGTACGCGCTGTAGCCGTTGACAGCCGGCGCTTCACGCCGAGTCGCTCGGTACATCGCCTCGACGTCAGGCTCAACGTCTCCCAGCGGGAGCTCCAGGACGGCGCGCGATCCTTCGGCCCGTTCGGCGGACCAGCCGACCGGCACAGGAATGAGCGGCAAGTGGCCGATCCACGTGTCCAGCACCAGGCCGCACACCGCCGTCGCCAGCACAAGTCGTCCTACCAACTTGAAACGCAGGACATAGACGCAGGAAAGACTGGCGGCCGTCGAGAGGGCCAGGATGGCAGGCATGGCGAAACGAGCGGGCGCTCGAATGTCTGACCCGAAGACGGGAAGACGCATCAACCATCGGTAGGGCGGCTCGTAGAGTATCTGCGTGCCCCTGAGCCGGGGCTCGGGGCCGAGGCTGCAGAGAAACAGAAACGCCGCAGCAAAGACATAGAACGCCAGCGGCGAGCGTCGCATCATGGCGGTCCGAGCCGATGGCGCCAAGGCTATGGCGGCGAGAAGAAACACAAGCGCCACCGACAGCGGCTTGAAGGCCTCTGTGGCGGATGCCCGGAGGGGCCCGATCGCCATATGCCACGGACCGAACAGACGAACGCCGATGGCAATCGCCACAACAAGCCCCGCAAGTGCGGCGAAGATGTACGACGACGTCATGGAACCATGCGCCGTGGCACGAGACGCTCGTCGAGCGAGCCCTACTCCGGTCAGCACGATGACGACAACCGTCAGCCCAGGGAAGAGCTGGCGCTCGCTCGTGTTGAAGCTACTCGTCCATCCCCAGACCGCAACAAGCGGCGACGCTGTGGCCAGCGACGAGAGATCTGCGCTGTACATCTTCACCTCGCCGTACTCGCGGGCCATTCCGAATGCCTGATGGATTCGCACGTACCTGGTGATGATAGGTAGCAGCGCGACAATCGAGACCAGACAACCCGCCGCAACTCCAAGGAGGAGTCGCCAGTCCTTCCAGTCCACGAACCATAACGTCCACAGCACGAGCAGGACGGAAAAAAGGGCCAGATAGTAGCTGCTGCAGAGACCCTGCAGCGTGAGCGCGGCGACGAAGTACAAGAGCCACCGTGGTCGGCGCGTGTCCTTCAAGCCGTGCAGGCAGAGCAGCGCTGCCGGCATCCCAAACGCCGCCAGCAGCTCGATGTGCTCGATGTGCGCGATGCGGTAAGGGTTGAACCCATACGCCAGTGCGCACACGAGGGCAGCATCGTGTCGCTTGGTCAGCAGTAGGCCGAACGCATGCGCCGCCAACGCCGTGAGTCCGAATGTCGCGAGGAGTGTGAGGTTGTACGCGGTAATGGCACTGCCGCCAAGCCACTGGATTGGTGAGGCGATGAGGCTCAGCCCGAGACGATGGTCTGAGAATGCGAGCATGCCGCCGACCGGGAAGAAGGCGAATCCGTCCCACCAGCGACTCGTCAACGGAAGAACGTGGGCGTTCCAGGAAAGAGTCGCGGCGCTGTGCAGCGGATCGCCGAGATCGTGCGGGAGCACGGACGAGATCTGACGCGCGAGAGGGAAGGTAAGAAGAACGGCGAGGGCGCTATAGGCTGTGAAGAGCAGCGCCGCCACACGCCACGTCAGCTGCCGCGGGACCGTCGCGCGGGCTTCCTGGGGTTCCGGCACGCCGACACGCATCCTAACAGAACGCCAGAATAGGCGGGCCGGAAACCGTGAACGACCAGGCGCGCCGCGGCCCGACGATGACAACAGGTCCTCGTGGCATGATTGAGGAAAGCTGCAAAAGCTTCCATGTCTGCCGCGTCCCGACGTGGCAGAATTCGACCTGGTTTGACTCGATTCGTTGGAATGCGGTGACGTTACCGCGATCCCTCGTGGGCATGGGTATGGCAGCGCTGACGATGCTATGATGCCGTTCCCTCCCGAGCCGATGACGATTGACCAACTGAAAGCCCACATCGACCGGCGCTTCGACCGCCTGGAACGCACGAAGGCGGACCGGAGCGAGCTGCGCCGGCTCGCCGCGACGGCCGATCGCCGGTGGGCGGTCACGAAGAAGGCGTTTAGCCGGTTTGCGACGAAGGACGACTTGAGAGGGTACGCGAGCAGGAATGACCTCAAAGGATTCGCGACCAAGGAGGACCTCAAGCGGTTCGCCACCAAGGAAGACCTGAAGCGGTTCGCCACCAAGGAAGACCTGAAGCGGTTCGCCACCAAGGTCGACTTTAGGCGTCTGGAAGACCGCGTCATCTCGATGCAGAAGACGCTGCAGGCAATGCTGCGACACCACGGCATCGTCCTCGATGATCACGAGGTCCGCATCTGCGATCTCGAACGACACCAGTGACAGCCGAAGTCGACGTGGTCCAGGCCATTCAGTATCTGGCTGGGTGACGCGCACAGCCTCGGGAAGAGCTGAGTGCGGGAAAGCCCATTGTCATGAGAACTATGTCGCTCGCGACGGCGGGCGCCGGCGTTCTCGAGCCGTGCGAACGAGAAACCCCGTCGCCGGCGGCGGGCCAGGTGCTTGTCCGCGTTCAGGCCTGCGGTGTGTGCCGCACCGATCTGCACCTGGTCTCCGGCGAGCTGGCGCCGAGGAGATTGCCGATTACGCCCGGCCACGAGATTGTCGGAACAGTTGCGGCCCTCGGCAGTGGTGTCGCCGAGTTCGCCATCGGGGAGCGCGTGGGTGTGCCCTGGCTCGGGTGGACGTGCGGAGACTGTGACTGGTGCCGATCCGGACGGGAGAACCTGTGCCGGCGCGCACAGTTTATCGGCTACGACATCGATGGCGGGTACGCCGAGTACACGGTTGCCGACGCCAGATACGTCTTTAGACTGCCCGAAAGCTACACGGACGCGGAAGTCGCGCCGCTGCTTTGCGCCGGTCTCATCGGCTACCGGTCCTACTGCATGACCGGCGACGCACGCCGTCTCGGCCTGTACGGTTTTGGTGCGGCCGCACACATCATCACCCAGGTGGCGGTCCATCAAGGCCGGGAGGTCTGTGCGTTCACCACGCCCGGTGATTCGGCCGGCCAGGCCTTTGCCCGCTCGTGCGGCGCCGTCTGGGCGGGCGGATCGGACGAGACACCGTCGAGCAATCTCGATGCGGCGATCATCTTCGCGCCTGTTGGTCCCCTCGTGCCTGAGGCACTATCGCGGATCGTGCCCGGTGGCACGGTCGTGTGCGCCGGGATTCACATGAGCGACATCCCGTCGTTTCCCTATCGCCTGCTGTGGGAGGAACGCGTCGTGCGATCGGTGGCCAATCTGACGCGCCAGGACGCGCAGGAGTTTCTGGCGCTGGCCGGGACGCTGCCGATCCGCACGTCGACAGTCCCATACGCCCTCTCGGACGCGAACCGGGCCCTCGCCGATCTCGGCCACGGCCGCATCGAAGGGGCTGGCGTGCTAATTCCGTGAGGGAACGGTAGAAGCGGTTCGAGACGCCAGCTCTTCGAGAATCTCAGACGTGTGTTCTCCGAGCCTGGGCGGGCGGCGCGACAGATCCGCGGGACTGTCGGACAACTTGATGGGATTGCCCAGAACTCGAAACTCGCCGAGTTCCGCCTCGTCGGGAAACGGAATCAGCATCTGGCGTGCCTCGACCTGCGGATCCGCGAGCGCTTCGGCGACCGTCCGGACACGACCACACGGGACGCCGTGCTCCTCCAGCCGGGCAACCAGCGCGTCGAGCGTGAAGGACGAGAGTGCGCGTTCGAGCTCGACCTTCAAAGCCGGCCGGTTCCGGACCCGATCGGTGTTGGTTCTGAACCGAGGATCCTCGATCAAGTGCGGCGCGCCGACGGCAACGCAGAGCTGTTTCCACAACCGGCCGTTCGCCGCGCCGATCATCGCCATGCCGTCGCCGACGCGAAACACCTCATAGGGCGCAATCGCCGCGTGATCGTTCCCGGCCCGGCGCGGCGACTCGCCCGTTGCCTGCAGGATGCCCGCCGGCATCGACAGCGTCGAGAGAATCGAGTCGAACAGCGCGATGTCCACGTGCTGGCCGCGGCCGGTACGGTCCCTGTGCCGCAGGGCCAGCAGGATGCCTCCGAACGCGTAGAGCGCTGCCAGGTAGTCGGTGATGGCGACGCCGGTGCGCACCGGCGGGCCGTCGGCGGTGCCGGTCATGTCCATGAATCCCGATTCGGCCTGCACGACCGGGTCGTAGCCCGTCAGATGGCTCCGGGGTCCCGTGCGGCCATAACCGGTGATCGAGCAGTGGATCAGCCTGGGGTTCAGGGCTCTGACCTCGTCGATTCCAAATCCCAGCTTGTCCAGGCTCCCCGGCTTGAAATTTTCGAGGAAGACGTCGGCCTGCGCGATGAGCGCGCGCAGCTGCCCGGCTCCTTCGGGCGACTTGAGGTCCAGCGCAAGGCTGCGCTTGCTTCGGTTCACCCCGAGAAAATACGCGCTCCACGGGCCCACAAACGGGGCCCACATCCGTGCATCGTCACCCTCGTGCGGTTCCTCGACCTTGATAACGTCGGCTCCCATGTCGCCGAGCAAGGTGGCGCAATAGGGACCCGCCAGTACCCTCGTCAGGTCGACGACTCTGAGGCCGTCCAGGGGAGGCATGCCCGGTGTGAAAGGGAGCGCCATCGTCGCACACCCCCCAGGCGAGTGGCAAGAATGGGAGGGGGTTCCTCTGGCTGCCGACCGCGGGAATTAGGTAGAATGTCCTCGTCCAGTGGCACCTGCACGGCCATTGAAAGGAGTTCGGGGCATGAAGGCAACATGGATACCCCTCGGTGCGGCTCTTGCGCTCACGGCCGTGGTGCTTGTGCCGAACGCCGCCTCCGCGGCTGATCGTGCGACCACTCCGACATTCGCCAAGGATATCGCCCCGATCTTCCAGGAGAAGTGCGAGGCCTGCCACCGTCCCGAGTCCATCGCACCCATGTCGCTCGTCACGTACGAGGAGACACGACCTTGGGCGCGCTCCATCAAGACCCGCGTGGCGTCGCGCCAGATGCCGCCATGGCACATCGACAAGACGGTGGGCATTCAGGAATTCAAGAACGACCGCTCGCTCACAGACGATCAGATCGACACCATCGTTCGATGGGTCGACGCGGGAGCACCCAAGGGCAACCCCAGGGACATGCCCGCTGCGCGGCAGTGGCCGAGTGGTCAGGGCTGGTATCTAGCGAGGAACTTCGGACAGACTGAGCCTGACCTGATCGTCCGCTCGACACCGTGGACGCAGAAAGCCGGCGCGAACGACACATGGTGGAAACCGGTCGCCGAGACCGGCCTGACCGAGCCGCGGTGGGTCCGTGCGATCGAGCTGCGCCCCGGGACCGTCAAAGGCCGCAAGATCACCCACCATGCCATCGCGCGCCTCCAGCAGGACGAAACGGATCCGCTCGCGCAGAACCCGGCCGACTCGAACGGCAATCCCCAGCCCGGCACGTTCATGGAGTGGGCTGTCGGCAAGCAGGGCGAGATCATGCGCCCCAATTCCGGCAAGCTCATGCTGCCCGGCTCCAGGATCATCTGGGACATCCATTACGCGAGCGGCGGCGAGGACATCACCGACGTCGCCGAGCTGGGCATCTACTTCTACCCGAAGGGCCAGGAGCCCAAGTACCGGCAGGTGCTCCACCTCATGGGTGCCACCAACGCGGGCGGCGTGGATATTCCGCCGAACACCGTGAAGCTGACCGAAGGCTTTTTCGTCATGCGGGAGAACGGTCGGGTCGAGAGCTACCAGCCGCATATGCACCTGCGGGGCAAGGCGATGTCGATGGAAGCCATTCTGCCGAACGGGCAGACGCAGGTCCTCAGCTACGTCGACAACTTCAATTTCAACTGGCACAACAGCTACGTGTACGCCGACCATGCCGCGCCGCTGCTGCCCAAGGGCACGATCCTGAAGATCATGGCGTGGCACGACAACACGCCCGCGAACAAGTCGAACCCGGACCCGAACGTGTGGGTCGGTTACGGCGACCGCACCGTCGACGAGATGGCGCACGCGTGGGTGAACGTCACGTACATGAACGACGCCGACTACAAGGCGGAGCTGGAAGCCAGACGAGCGGCGCTCGCGCAGCGGACGACACAGCAGCAATAGACCCAGCGCAGCAGGCTGCGGACACATGCTTTCACACCGCCCGGCAGCGGCCGCTCTGGCGGCCGCTCTCGTGATGGGTGCCTGGGCGCTCGCGGCCCGCGTCCAGCAGCCGCCCGTTCAATCGCCGCTTCCGGGAGCGCCGCTCGGCATCCGCGGCGAAGCGATCTACCCGGCACTCGAGGGCTGGGGACCCCACAAGGACGGCCAGACCGTCATCATGATCGGCTACTCCAGCCGCAACCGCGACCAGACACTGGATATTCCGGTCGGGCCGAACAATCGCATCGAGCCGGGCGGTCCCGATTACGGTCAGCCGACGCGCTTCGAGCCGGGCCGCCACTACGGCGTGTTCGCCATCGCGGTTCCGAAGGACTTCGGCCAGAAGAAGCTGACCTGGACGCTCGTGGCGAACGGACAGACCGCGACGGTGCAGTTCTGGCTGAATCCGCCCTACTGGGTCGACTTCTTCAAGAACCCGGCGACCGGCAACACGCCGCCGGTCATCAGGTTTGCGCCGGGCGGACCCGAGTGGGTCGGCCCGCCGCACAGGATCGCGCAGACGCTGACCGGAACCGTCGGGACGCCGGTTCCGCTACGGCTCTGGGCGAGCGATAAGCCCTCCACCTACGACCCTTACGAGGGCCTTGGTGGTGCCGCGGCGCGCGGACGCGGCGCCGGCGGTCGGGGACGAGGCGTCGATCCCCCCGCGGCACGAGGTGATGCACCGCGGGATCCGCCGAACTTCGATCTCACCGCTGCCGCCGGGCGGACCGGAGGCGGGCGACCACCACGCCCCAGCGGGCCGCAGCCTGACATCACGGTCACCTGGAAGGTGCATCGCGGTCCGGGCGCCGTGACGTTTGCCGATTCTGTGATTCGCCTGGACACCAAAGGCGACAGCAACGCCGTGCTTGAAGCCTCGACGACGGGCACCTTCAGCCAGCCGGGCGAGTACATTCTGCGCGCGCAGGTCAACGACGCAACTGGCGACGGTGGCGGCGGCGATCTGTGCTGCTGGACCAACGCACACGTCCGGGTGACCGTAAAGTAGACGTCCAGGCTCCCGCCCTAGCTGCAGAAACGCCATGGGTATCACCCGACGCGAGTGTCTCGCCGGGCTCGGTCTGCTGGCCGCCGCACCGCCGTGGCCCGCCCGGGCGAACACCGGCAAGCCGATGCGCGGCGCGTTCATGATCCTGAACACGCCGTTCACCTCGACAGGTGACGTGGACTGGGAGGACCTGGCCCGCGAGCTCGCGTTCGTCGACCGCTGCGGATGCCACGGCGCCGTCTGGCCCCAGGGATCGAGTGGCGTCGCCACGCTGACCGAGCAGGAGCGGATCCGTGGGATGGAGGTCCTTGCGGAAGCCGCTCGGGGCAGGAAGCTGGCGCTCGTCCTCGGCGTCCAGGGGCGGGACACGAACGAAATGCTCGAGTACACCCGGCGCGCCGAGCGGCTGGATCCGGATGCCCTGATCGCCATGCCGCCCTCCTCCGCCACGTCGATGGACGGGTATCGCGCGTACTTCCGAGCCCTTGCCGAGGTCACAGGGCGTCGGATCATCGTCCAGACGAGCGGCGGCGCCAAGGATCTCCCCCCGACGACCGACCTCATCATCGAGCTGGCCCGCGACTACCCGCACTTCGGTTACGTCAAGGAGGAGAGCGAGCCGCTGGCCGATCGCATCCGGATCGAAGTCCGGCAGCGTCCGCCGATGCGGGGCGTCTTTGGCGCCAACCTCGGCGTGACGTGGCTGTACCAGCTCCGGCTGGGCGTGGACGGCGTCATTACCGGCAACGCGATGTACGGCGACCTCATGGCGCGCATGTGGAGCTTCCACGTCGAAGGCCGGCACGACGAGCTGCGCGACGCGTTCGGCAAGTTTCTTCTGATGCGCAACGTGAACGATCAGATTCGTGGGGCGGATCTCTACATCATGAAGAAGCGCGGTGTCTTCAAGACCATGGTCACGCGGACGGGCCGGCCGGCGCCTGGCGCCCGGCCGACTGTCGCCGAGCGGAGGTTGACGGCCGAGGAAGTTGCGGAAGTGGAGTACCGTTTCGAAGCGCTCCAGCCATACCTGTTGCCCGGCCTCTAGACTGACGCCATACTCGAACTTGCTGGTGCGAGGTGAATGAAATGGCGACCGTCAGATATCTGGTCGGTGACGTCGAGCGTTCGATCGCCTTCTATACACAGCACCCGGGCTTCAAGATCGAGTTCCACATGAGCTCGGCCTTTGCAAGAGTATCCAGGGACGACCTGACCCTCTGGCTTGCTGGACCGCAGAGTTCGGCCGCTCGCCCGATGCCCGACGGGCGGCGACCGGAACCCGGCGGATGGAATCGCTTCGTCATCGAGGTCAAGGACCTTGCCTCGCGTGTTGCTGAGATGCAGCAGGAAGGGATGCGGTTTCGCAATCAGATTGTCGTGGGCCCCGGGGGTAAGCAGATCCTGCTGGAGGACCCGGACGGCAATCCGGTGGAGTTGTTCGAGGCAGCCAACTGACCCTCATCCGCTCAGGTCGAGGCGCTGGGTGTCGTGGACCGGAAGCTCCTCGACGGGCACCAACCGCGGCGACAAGAGCGCCCACGGCGGTGACGCTGT
>CAZCEL010000095.1:0-12770 GCA_964497175.1 uncultured Bifidobacteriaceae bacterium | reverse complement strand
CGGTCCTGGATCTCGTTGCCGAAGTACGGAAGCTGCGGGATCGAAACGGCCACGCCAGGTAGCAGCCTGCCTGACCGCCCACCGCACCGCGGGCACGCCAGCACGACGAACCCGAACAGAAGATGCCCGCCTTGCCAAGCAGAGGTGGTCTGCGCTGATCGGCTGACCGACACTCCTCTTCGCGCGGCGCGACAGCTTCATCACGCTACGTCGAATTCGGGCGCGCGCCTGGACTGAAGCGCCGAGGAATCCCTCCGCGCGGTCGACCTTCGCCCTGTCGTTCAGCGACCGCCGGCCCCGCCAGCCCGCCAGGTACCACGTGCAACCTGCGGCGTGAACGTCTCCAGCCCGGCCGGGCGGAACTCGAGCGTCCGTCCCTGCTCCGCGCTCATATACGCGGTCATCAGCAGTTCGACCACCTCGAGGCCATCGTCGAAGGTCAGCTCCGGCTGATCGCCGTGCAGGAACGCGCGGGCCATGTGGCGATTTTCCGCCTGGTAACCGTAGTCGGCCGCTTCGTCCACCACGACCGGCATCAGTCCGACCTCCGCGTTCTGCTTTTCGACCAGGTCTTCGCCGGCCTCGCCTCGCACCTCGCGGCTGAAGAACAGCTTCAGCCCGCTCTCGAGCGTGTTGATCGACATCGAGTACTCGGGACCGAGCAGCTCCATGCTCAGGCGGAGTCCGGCGCCCACGTAGCCCCATGACGTCGTCGCCTCCCCGAGCAGGCGCTGGCCGTCCGCGGTCTCGTATTCGACAGTCATGCTCGCGAAGTCCTCGGCAGGCCGATTGCCGTAGTCGACGTCCCGACCCATCCGGCGCTGGAGCTGCTCGCGATACCGCGGGCGACTCCATTTGAGCGAGGCGATCTGCGCGCTGATCCGCACGGGACGGATCGACGCGCGTGCGGCGCCAGGTTCGGTGAGCAGGTACCGCACCACTTCCACCGAGTGGCACATCATGTCGTTCAGGACACCGCCCCCCTGCAGGTCGCCCCGCCAGAACCAGGGCATGTGCGGACCGCTGTGCTCCTCGGCGGCCCGCGCAAGGTAGGGCCGACCGGTGAGCGCCGCACCGCGGCGCCACACCAGTTCGCGCCCGCGGCGCACGGCGGGCGCGAAGAGCTGATTCTCGAGATAGCCGTGGAGCAGGCCCGCGGCCTCGACCAGATCCCGGACGCGCCGTGCTTCGGCCACGCTGCGGGCCAGCGGCTTCTCACACGCGATGCCCAGCAGCGTCCCGCGCCCGGCGGCGACGGCATGACAGATCGCCTCGACGTTCTCGACGCGCGCGTGGTTCGGCCCGCACAGCCAGATGGCGTCCACCGCAGGATCGTCGACCAACGCCTCAATCGATCCATGAGCACGGGCCTCCCCGACGTCGAGGCGGCGCGCCAGCGCCGCCGCGTCCTCGGCATGTGCCCGGTTGGGGCTCCAGACACCCCGCACGTCCGCGTCGCGGACACCCGTCATCGACTGGACGTGGAACCGTGCGTTGAAGCCGCTGCCGACGAAGCCGATGCCAAGGCGCGCTGGTCGAGTCATGAGCGTAGCGGACGGACGTGCGTGCGATGGCGGTCAGTACATCACGAACGCGAAGAGACGGTCGCCGACCGCGACCAGCACGTGCTGCCGCCCGTCAATCAGGTAGGTTTCCGGAGCGTTCGAGATGTTGCCGATGCGCGTGTGCCACAGCAGGCTGCCGTTGGCCGCATGGAACGCCACGAAGTTACCGCTGCCGTCGCCCGTGAAGACAACGCCCCCGGCCGTGGCGAGCACGCCCGACCCGCCGCCGCCACCAGGCGGCCACGGGTGACGCCACACGCTCTTCCCTGTGCGATAGTCGATGGCCGTGAAGGCGTTCCGGCTCGAACCCACGACGACGCGGTCCTTTCCCCCGAGGCCCATCGAGCCCCGCGGATCCGGATCGGTGAGGTACAGGAGATTGAATCCGTTGTTCTCCTGTGTGTAGAAGAGCCCCGTGTCGGGACTGAACGCCGCGGGCTGCCAGTTGGCGACGCCGCGCTCGAGGGGCGACACGAGCGATCCGGGAATCGTGGCCTCCTTCTCCGGGTTGCCCTGCGGTGCACCGTCCTTGCGGATGTGACTGGCCCAGTTGGTGGTCTCCCCGTATCGGCTCGTCACGATGTGCTCGCCGGTCACGCGGTCCACGGTGAAGAAGTAGCCGTTCCTGGCCGCGGTCGAGACGAGCTTCCTGGGCACGCCGCCGATCGTCCCGTCGATGAGGATCGGCGTCTGCGCCGAATCCCAATCGTGCGTGTCGTGCGGAGAGGTCTGGAAGTACCACGCCATCTTGCCGGTGTCGACGTCGACGGCAATAAGCGTGCAGGTAAAGAGATTGTCGCCCGGGCGTGCGACGCCCGTGTACCCGGGCGTGGGGTTACCGGTGCCGAAGATGTAGTAGTTGGTCTCTGGGTCGAACACGCCCGGCACCCAGACCTGCGCGCCACCGTGCCGCGCCGCATCGAGGTTTGGCCATGTCTCGATCCCCGGATCGCCCGGGTTCATCGGCACCGTATACAGCTTCCACTGCAACTCACCGGTCACCGGATCGAACGACTGGAGGAAGCCGGGAGCATCGAGATCGTTTCCGGTCCCGACCAGGACGTGGTTGCCGACAACGATCGGCGCCATGGTCGAGAAGTACTGCTCGTCGAAGTCTGCGATCTCGACGTGCCAGCGCTCCGCGCCGGTTCGCGCGTCGAGCGAGACGAGGTAGTTGTCGGGCGTCTCGAAAAACAGGTAGTCGTGCCACAACGCCGCGCCGCGGTTGCCGATGTGCGTGCCGCCGCGCGTCTTCCAGAAGTAGTGCCACCTCTCGCTGCCGTCACGCGCATCGAGCGCCCAGACGTGGTCCGGCGCCGTCACGTACAACACGTCGTCCACCTGCAGGATGGTGCCCTTGATGGTGGATGCGCCGATCGTGAACTCGCCAGTGCCGAGTCCGCCGACGGTGGTGCGCGGTCCGCGGGTGGCTGCGCGGCCAGCGGCCTCAGCGCTGAGACTGGGCGCCAAGGTGTTCAGCTGCCGCGTCCATGCCAGCGTCAGACGCGTGACCGTCTCCGTGTTGACCTGGGTCAGCACGCTGTACCTGCGGCCGGTGTAGTCGCCCGAGTAGGTTGGCCACGAGGTCTTGAGGGGCTGCAGCAGCGAGGCTGGCTCCAGGCCTCCTCGCTCCTGTGCGGCCAGAAGCGCGGGCGCGGCCACGGCCATGGCGGCCTGAACGGCCCTTCTCGCGAGAATGCTGAGCCTCATTTGAGTGTTGCCAGATAGGCGGTGACGTCGTGAATGTCCCTGTCGCTGTACACGGCGAGCAGGTCGGTGTGCGCGGCCATCGGATCCGAGACTTCCACGCTCGGCACCTGTCCCCGCCGGCTGAACGATCGCTGGCGGCCATCAGTCTGTGTCAGGACCACGATGAAATCGTCGAGACGGTCGAGACGACCTGCCGCCCGCTCGCCCGACGGGAGGGTAACCGTGACTCTGGCTGTCGCGCGCTCCGTCCTCCCCGAGGCCGGCGCCGCCGGGCCTCCTCGAACCCAGGTGTTCTGGAGCTCCTTCGGATCCGCGATCCGGGTCCCGATGCCTTTGAGATCGCCCGCCTCCGAGTGACAGGACGCGCATCGCGCCGCGAAGTATGTCCGGCCCGCGGCTCGGTCGCCGACGAGAATATTGAGCTCCACGGCGGGACCCGGCGGTGGTCCGCCCTGGCGCTCCGCGGTCGCCGTGACGCTGTGAATGTACTCGGCGACGGACCGAACCTCGTCATCGGAGAGCGACTGCGGCGGCATGGCCGGCATGCCGGGACTGGACCGCCCGTCGCGGATCACCGGCAGGAGCAGCTCGCCGTGCTGGTCGTTGAGCACGAGCCGCGAGCGCAACAGGTTGGGCCCGCCCATGTCGCCGCCCCGCAGATCGATACCGTGGCAGCCCCGACAGTTGATGCCGTACAGGGCGCGGCCGCGCGCGATCACCGCGGGGTCGCCGGGCGAACGCTGTTGCGCCGGGAACGTGGCCTGCTGACGATTCGGTGGGTTCTGACCCGCCGCACCTGCCCCGGGGGCTTGCTGCGCACCGAGCAGGCCGGCCGCACCGAACAGCAAGATCCCGCCGAGGAGGCCGGTCGGGGCTGCCAGCGCGGCGACTCGGGCGATCCTCGTGCCCTGCCGGCGCGCGGCCGGCGGCTCGGCTCTGCTGCGTGGCATCGGGCCGATTATGGCCCCAACGGCAGCGGAGTCAAGCAGAACGGCGTGGGCGCGCTGGCCGCAGCAGCGAGAACAAGTGGGACCCGAGATATCGCGGCGCGATCTATTGAGGACGCCCGTTCGGGAACGGTCTCGAATCAATGCACACGACCGCTTCAGGCGGTCACGCGAATGTGGCTGCTCACTTCGGCCAGGGCCGCTCGGAATTCGTCTTCGATCACGCCATACTCCTCGATCCCCACCGAGACCCGAATGGTGCCCTCGCGGATGCCGAGCGCTTCGCGCGCAGCGGCCGTCAGCCCGCGATGGGACGTGACCGCCGGGTGGCTGATCATGGTCGAGACGTCGCCAAGCGTCGGTGCGAACGGAATGGACTGGAGCGCTCGCATGAAGCGGTTCACGGAGCCGCGGCCGCCGGCAAGCTCGAAAGTCACCATGTTGCCGAACCGCTCTCCAAGAAGACGCCTGGCGACGGCGTGGTCGGGGTGATCGGCGCGGCCAGGATACAACACACGGCGCACCGCCGGCTGCGCCGACAGAAAGTCGGCCAGCGCCGCGGCGTTGGTATTCGCGCGCGCCACACGAAGCTCCAGCGTGCTCAGGCCCCGCTCGGCGAGCCAGGAATCGAACGGGCTGCCGTTCAGTCCCCACGTGACGATCGCGTCGCGGATGGGCGTCATCAGCTCGCGCGAGCCACACACGGCACCGAGCGTCACGTCACTGTGGCCGGCCAGCATCTTGGTGATGCTGTGAAACACGATGTCGGCCCCGAGGGTCAGCGGCCGCAACGTCAGGGGCGTGGGAAAGGTGTTGTCCACCACGAGGAGAATGCCGCGCGATCGCGTCACCGAGCCGAGTGCCGCGACGTCCGCCACGCGAAGCAGCGGGTTGGACACCACCTCCACCAGCACGAGCCGCGTGTTGGGTCGGATGGCTGCCTCGACCCAGGCCACGTTCGAGGCGTCCACGAGCTCGGTTGCGAATCCCAACCGCGGCAGCTCCTCTCTGACGAGGCGCGACGTGCGGCCGTACAGCTGGTTGCCGGCTACGAGGTGGTCGCCTGCCTTGAGCAAGCCGAGCAGGATGGCCGCCACCGCCGACATGCCGGACGAGGTGATGAGCCCGCTCGCCGCGCCCTCGAGCGCTGCGACTTTTCCCGCTAGAAGTTCGGCATTGGGACTGCCCTCACGCGCGTACGTGAAGCCCCGCTCTCGGCCTTCGTAGATGTCGTTCATGTGGTCCACATCGCGGGCCACGAAGACGGTGCTGGGGACAATCGGGGGGACGAGCGGTGCGGTCGCCGAGGGCGGTAGGCGGGCGCGCCGGACGACGCTCGGTGGTTTCGGATCGTCAGACATACATTCCGAGATTGCTATCGATTCGTGGATCCCGGCTTCAGTCCCTCCGCGATCAGCGCGAGATCGAACACCTCTGCCATGGCCTGGTACCCGGCATCGGACGGATGCAGATGGTCGCCCGAGTCGAACTTCGGCAACATCTTGGTCGGTGCGCTGGGGTCACGAATCACCGCGTCGAAGTCGATGACGCCGTCGTAGTCCTTCCCGGTGCGCAACCACTGGTTGAACGCCTGGCGGATCGTTTCGCCTTCCGGCGTCCAATAGCCGGGAAAGGTCGTGCCGTCGTACGGCAGGAGGGTAGACGCCAGCACCCTGAGCCCTCGGGCGCGCGCCCGCAGGATGAGTTGACGGTGCCCCGCGATGAGCTCCTCGGTCGTCGGACGCGGTCCATCCTTGAACAGGGCGCCGATCCCCAGATCGTTGATGCCCTCCAGGACGAACAGGTGTGTCACGCCGGCCTGCGCGAGGACGTCGCGATCGAACCGCGCCAGCGCGCTCGTCCCGGCACCGTCCATCAACACGCGGTTGCCGTCGATGCCAAGGTTCAGGACACCGACGCTGCCGCCCGCCGCGATCAGGCGTTTCGCGAGATGGTCGGGCCATCGGTTGTTCGTGTCGGGCGTCGAGTTGAACCCGTCGGTAATCGAATCGCCGAGCGTGACGATGGCGCCGGCGCGATCCGGCGCGACGACATCGACGCGTCCCAGAAAGAACCACGAGGACGTCGTGGTTGCGCCCGGCAGTTCCCTGGCGCCGAGATGACTGCCGGTCGACGAGAGATAGTTCGTCTGACGCGCGCCACTGTGCACCGTGAGCGGCGACGATGTGGCGCGGGTGTCGCCTGGCAGAAACATGTCGATGGCCAGATCGCCGAGCGCGGGGACAGCGAGAGTGACGCCGTCGCTGACGAGCACAGCGCCGGCCGGGATCGTGGCCGTCGCCGTGCCGCCGAACGTTACCGGACGATTCGAACCGGCGACGATCGCGCCGCCTCTGTCCCGTAGCGCGACGTGCACGCCGCCGATGGCGAGCGGTCGAGTGCCAAACGCATTCGTCAGTACGACACGAACGCGCTGGCCGCCGATGCTGGTGTGAACGATCTGGCGCAGCGTCTGGTTGTTGATGCTGGTGGAGACCGCATTCAGGGCTGGTTGCTGGCCCTGGGGTGGCGGTTGTGATGGAGCCGAAACGGCCGCCGTGGCCCACGTCCCTACCCAACGCTCGGTCGCGGCTCCCTGCGCCGCGAGGAGCGCGCCCAGAGAGACGAGGCTTGCCAGAGCCAGCGCGACGAGGACTTTGACCTTCATCACTTCTCCCTCACCAAATCGGAATAGTAGTCTACTGCCGTGGACCACGATCCTACGAGGCCCCGCTCTCGGCCTGGAGCCTCGCCGACAGGCGCAGATCGCCCTGAAAGTTGTACTGGCCGAGGTGATTGAGCTGCATCCAGCTGCAGTCCTGCTGCCAGCTCGCATCTGTCTGCTTGATGGGCGCAGGACGAAGGGATCGAGAGGACTGGAGGCGCCGCCCGGACTTGAACCGGGGGTGGAGGTTTTGCAGACCTCTGCCTTACCACTTGGCGACGGCGCCTTGACGGAGGGATCGGACGACCCGCAACCCTCGCATTGTTCACCCGAGGTGCCAGGGCTCATCGTCAACGTTAGCGTAGGAGCGGGCCCGGGTGCAATGCGGTCCGGATAGGTCCGCCTTCTCTGTCACTGCCGGCAATTCGGCTGTCGCCGGTCGCTCCACCGCCGTCCGCGCATCAACCGCCTAGTTTTCAGGCGTCCGCAGGCCGTGACGCTTGGCAGCCTTCGTGCTCCTTCCTATATGGACCGGGTCGGCCAGCGGTCAACACGCCTGCCAGAGCGAGGACGTCATGTCTCCCACCCGTCGCCTCGGTGTGTTCCTCGCGTCGCTGGCCATGGCTGTATCGCTGTGGCCCGCGACAGCTGATGCTGAACGGCGTCGCGCGCCCGTCAAGCGTGGCGTCGTCGTCTTCGTGGGCGGATATTTCTACGATCCGTTCTACGGGCCGTACCCATGGTGGCCGCGGGTCGCGTGGCCTTATCCGTACTACCCGATGTTCGACGACCATGCCGACATCCGGCTGGCGGTGACGCCCAAGGAGGCCGCGGTTTACGTCGATGGCTACTACGCCGGCATCGTGGACGATTTCGACGGTGTCTTCCAGCGACTGGCGCTGCCCCCCGGACCGCATGAGATTGTCTTCTACCTCGAAGGATTTCGAACGGCTCGCCAGCGCCTGTATCTGTCTCCCGGCTCGGAGTCCAAACTGCGAGAGACGATGGAACGGCTGGCGCCTGGGGAGCGCAGCGAGCCGCCATCGCTCGGTCCGGCAGTTCCGCCTCCTCCGCCGGGTACCGCCAGGGCGCCGCGCACACCGCCCCGTGCCGTGCCGGCTGACACTCCGGTCGTTGCGCCCTTCGGGACGCTGGCGATCCAGGTTCAGCCCTCCGATGCGGAGGTCTTTATCGACGGCGAACGCTGGGTGAGCTCGGGCACCGGTGAGCCTCTGCTCGTACAGGTTGCCGAAGGCATGCACGATATCGAGATCCGAAGGCCGGGTTACCGCGGATACGCGAGTGGCATCGAGGTGCGTGCCGGCGCAACAACACCGCTCAACGTGAGTCTGTCCGAAACCGCCCCATGAGAACCTGAGGCATCACGGCGTTGCGAGGCGCCCGGGTAACCGAGGCCAAGAGAGAATTCGTCCGCCTGAAACGGCAGATCGGGAGGGGCCGTCAGAGCGATGGCGGTTTGCGGTGTCCCGCCGGCGCCTCCGAGACGCCGGCGGGCGGCCGCGCCCCAATCTCCTGCCGCTTCAGGAAATCGTTGATAACGGCTTCCAGATCCGGCTGGCCAATCTCCTGCAGCTCGTAGCGGGCGCGCACGACCGGCTTGCGAATCTTGACGATCCGGCCCAGATCGATCGGCGTGCCCACGACGACGGTGTCGCACGGTACGCGGTTGATCGTGACCTCGAGATCGTGAATCTGCTGCTCGCTGTAGCCCATCGCCGGAAGCACCGGGCCGATCGACGGGTATGTCTGGAACGTCTCCGCGAGGCTGCCGACGGCGAAGGGGTGCGGGTCCACGATCTGCCGCGCCCCCAGCTTCCTGGCGATGACTGTGCCCGCGCCGAATCGCATTTCTCCGTGGGTGAGGGTCGGTCCGTCTTCGACGACCAGCACTCGTTGCCCGGTCACGAGCTCCGGACGGTCCGCAAACACGGGCGAAGCCGCCTCCACGACGATGGCGCGCGGATTGGCCCAGCGCACATGGTCGCGAAGCTGCTCGGTGGCGTCGAGGTCGGCCGTGTCGATCTTGTTGATGATGACGACGTCCGCCATCCGCAGGTTGGCTTCGCCAGGGTGGTACGTGAGCTCGTTGCCGAGCCGGAGCGGATCGGCGACGACACAGTGCAGCGAGGGACGGTAGAAGGGAAGGTCGTTGTTGCCGCCGTCCCACAGAATCACGTCGGCCTCTGCCTCGACGGCCTCGAGGATAGCCGCGTAGTCCACGCCCGCATAGACGACCGACCCGCCCGTGATGTGCGGTTCGTACTCCTCGATCTCCTCGATGGTGCAGTGGTGGCGCTCGGTGTCGGCGAGCGTGGCGAACCGTTGCACGCGCTGCGCCACGAGGTCGCCGTACGGCATGGGATGGCGGACCACGCCGACCCTCAGTCCACGCTCGCGAAGCAGCCGCGCAATCCGCCGCGTCGTCTGGCTCTTCCCCGCCCCTGTCCGGACCGCGCAGATGGCGACGACCGGCGTCCGGCTCTCAATCATCGTCTTGTCGGGCCCGAGGAGGACGAAGTCAGCGCCCGCGGCATTGGCGATCGCCGCCCGATGCATCACGTAGACGTACGACGCGTCGCTGTAGGAGAACACGACCTGATGGACCGACAGACGATCGATGAGCGCGGCCAGCTCGTTTTCGTCGAAGATGGGGAGCCCCTCGGGGTACAAGGGGCCCGCCAGCGCCGGCGGGTACCGCCGCCCCGCGATGTTCGGGATCTGCGCGGCAGTAAAGCCGACCACCTCCGAGCGGGGATCGCTGCGATAGACGACATTGAAGTTGTGGAAGTCGCGGCCCGCGGCTCCCATGATGAGCGTGCGCACCCGATCCATGGTCGGCCTCCTGAATGAGAGCGAGTCAGAGCGGGGACCGGCCTGCGATAACCCTCGGCCGGGACGCGCGCTCCGCAGCTGCACCGCCGCACACCCGAGTGCCCGCACGTCCGGCAAGCGCCGCGCGCAGCTGGTCGTGCGACGTCACGACGGCTTCGCCGCCTGTCTGCTCGACGAACCGGAGGGCCGCTTCGACCTTGGGGCCCATGGTCCCTGGCGGAAAATGGCCCGCTGCGGCGTACCGGCGTAGATCCTCGATTGTCACCTCGTCGAGCCCGCACGCGTGCAGGCTGCCGAAGTCGAGATAGATGCGGTCCACGTCGGTCGCCAGGACCAGCCGATCGACGCGGAGGCGCACCGCGAGGAGCGCCGATGCCAAATCCTTGTCGACGACCGCCTCGACTCCTGCGAGGCGACGCCCTTGTCTGATCACGGGTATGCCGCCGCCGCCCAGCGTGATGACGATGACATCAGCGGCAAGGAGCGTGCGAATCACTGGCTCTTCCACGATGTCGAGCGGCTCCGGCGACGCGACCAGACGCCGGCCGCCGTGCCCCTCGTCGGCCACGATCCAGCCCAGGGCCCGTCGCGCCGCCGTCTCCGAGGGCGTGTAGAACGGACCGATGGGCTTGGTCGGGTGGGCAAGTGCCGGATCGTCGGCCGCCACCACCACCTGCGTCAGCAGGGTCGCCACGGGTCGCGCGGCGCCTCTGGCGTCGAGCGCCTCGCCCAGCGCCTGCTGCAGCAGAAACCCGATCTCCCCCTGCGTGCTGGCCACACACACATCCAGCGGGAGCGGATAGGCATCGGCCGCGGCCCGCTCGGAGCGCAGCAGCGCCGCGCCCACCTGAGGCCCATTGCCATGGGTCAACACGACGCGCCAGCCATCGGCCGTGATGTCCGCAATGGCACGGCATGTCTCGGCGACATGCGCCCGCTCGACGGCGACCGTCGCGCGCTCCGCCGCTTGGATGAGGGCGTTCCCGCCGATCGCGATCAGCACTGTCCGCTGCATGGCAAGCCCGGTGCGACGCGGGCAAAGTCTCGGCGAACCCAGGCTATGCCGGCGGCATGTGGCGAAATACGCAACCTCGGTGCCGAACGCGTCAAGTCAGTTGAGGGCAAAATGGCCGAACTAATCAATAGGCAGGAGGGGCGCGCCGCCGCTGCTGGGTTTCCGGCGCTGAGCACACGGGCCCAGCCCGCGTAATAGTTACAAGGCGCTCAGAGGATACTGATGGAGCGGGAAACGGGATTCGAACCCGCGACTTCGACCTTGGCAAGGTCGCACTCTACCACTGAGTTATTCCCGCTCGCGGTCGACGTTCTACCGTACCACACGCGTGTGGACCCTTCAAGCCGCCAATCCCGTTCACCACTCCGCGTCGAAGGCGTTCTGGTAGACCTCGATGACCGGCGCGCCGTCCCGCAGGCCGATCGACACGACATCGAAGCGGCACGGACACTCGGTCAGGAAGTGCCGCGCCAGGTAGTCGAGCGCCATGGCCGTCATCCGGCGGCGCTTCAGCCTCGTGACGGCCTCGACTCCGGCGCCGAACTGGCACCCAACTCGCGCCTTGACCTCCACGAAGACGACGGTCGACCCGTCGCGGGCGATGATGTCCAATTCGCCCCCACGCCGGCGGTAGCGGCGTTCAAGAATTGCGTACCCCCGGCGTTCGAGCTCGGTGGATGCGAGATCTTCGCCCGTTTTCCCACGCTCGACACGTGCTGTGCTCATGGGCTCGGCCGGGGCAAGCGCGCTGCCAGAGGACCCGAGCGGACGGCGCCGGCTGCACGGCCGTCTTGCCGGACTCGAGGGTCGGCGTCACCTCGCTGGCTGCTCCACCTCGGTCAGCGCCTCGTCGATGATGCGGACCGCCACGTCCGCCTGCTGGCGCGTGAGGACGAGCGGGGGCGAGAACCGAATCGCGTTCCTCCCTGCGCCCAGCACGAGCAGCCCGCGTTGGAAGGCGGCAGTGACCACGGCGTTCCGTTCCTCGGCTGCCCGCTCCTTCGTCGCGCGATCGCGGACCAGCTCGATCCCAATCATGAGCCCGCGCCCGCGCACGTCGCCGATGAGAGGATGCTCCTCCATCAGCGCCGTGAGACCGCTCTTGAGGTGATCCCCGACATCGGCCGCGTGGGCCACAAGCCCGTCCCTCAGCAACTTGATCGTGGCCAGCGCTGCCGCGCAGGCGACCGGATTGCCGCCAAACGTGCTGGCATGGGCGCCAGGCGGCCAGTTCATCAGCTCCGCGCGAGCGGCCGCGATGCCGAGCGGCATGCCCGAACCAATGCCCTTGGCGATGGCGACAATGTCCGGCTGGACGCCGGCATGCTCGATGGCAAACATCCGGCCCGTCCGCCCCATTCCAGCCTGGACCTCGTCGTCGATCAGCAGGATGCCGTGGCGGCTGGTCAGATCGCGCAGGCGCTGGAGGAACTGGTCGGGCGGCACCACGTAGCCGCCCTCGCCCTGAATCGGCTCGACCACGATGGCCGCCACCTCCTCGGGGGAGAGGAGCTGCATGAACAGCAGGTGCTCGATGTAGTCGAGGCACTCGGCCGCACACCCATCTGGTGACAGCCCGAGCGGACAGCGGTAACAGTCCGCGTACGGCGCGTGCACCACGCCAGGCACCAGGGGTCCGAAGCCCCGGCGCTGCACGGTCTTGCTCGCCGTGAGCGACAGCGAGCCCATGGTGCGCCCGTGAAAACCGCCGAGAAAGGCGATGAAGTTGGGCCGGCCCGTCGCGTGACGTGCGAGCTTCAGGCAGGCTTCAATGGCTTCCGTGCCCGAATTCCCGAAGAAGGACCGGACCGGGCCGTCAATAGGCACGATCGACGCGATCTCCTCCGCCAGACGGACCTGCACCTCGTAGTAGAAATCGGTCCCCGACATGTGGATGAAGCGCTGGGCCTGATCGGTGATGGCGCGGACCACATCGGGATGCGAATGGCCGGTGGCGGTAACGGCGATGCCGGCCGTGCAGTCGAGAAACACATTGCCGTCGACATCCTCGACCA
>CAZCEL010000094.1:0-12794 GCA_964497175.1 uncultured Bifidobacteriaceae bacterium | reverse complement strand
GGAGTATGAGGCCGACGACTCGCATCTGCTCCGGAGTTGACCATCATGGGAGGAGTCCGACAGACCGGCGCGCCCTCGAGCCCGCCGCGCCGCGCCGGGCCGACGACCCGAGAGGAGAGGGCGGGGCAAATGTCTAGCGTGTGGGGAGTGGAGACCGCGGGCCGGTGACACGCGCATTTTCGCAGATTACGGGCGCGTGATGGCCGGCAATCACCATTCGGGTCGGCGGCCCCAGCCGACGGCGCTGCGGATCCTGAAGGGCACGGTTCGACGGCGCCAGACGATCGATGCGTCACAGATCGCACCCGCTGGAGAGGCGTTCGACGTCGTCCCGCAGGAACTGGTCGGTGATGCCCTCGCGGCAGCCGAATGGGCACGTGTGGCGCCATTGCTCCGACAGGCACGGATGATCAGCGAAGCCGAACGGACGCTGTTGATCGCGCTCTGCCAGCAGTGGAGCCTCTACCTGCAGGCGACCGCGACGATCCAGCAGGACGGGCCCCTCGCGCCGGGCCGTGATGGGACCCCGCGGCCCACGCCCTACGTGCGCATGGCGGACACCGCGCTGCGGCATTGCGAGCGCTTCTGGGCTGACCTCGGCCTGTCGCCCAATAGTCGGGCGCGATCACTCGCGCCCCCAGGCGCCGGCGCCGAGCGCACAGGGAAATGGGCCGGCCTCCTTTGATGGACGGGAGAGACCCAGGATACCGCGGACGCCGCTGAACTCAACCGCCTCGAACTCGAGCTGCTCGAACGCGATCGCGTGCTCGCAGCGGGCGGAAAGCATGCTAGTCGGCGATAACCGCACCGCTAACCATTGACGGCGGCGGCGGGCGTTAGAATCATTCAACAAATTGACAGATCAAGTCCGGGCGGCGCCCCCAACATTTCTTAGCAAATCGCAAGTTGCGATGGCTCGTGACCGGCCCAAAGGGCCCCATCGTAGCTTGTCGGTAGCTTACGCAAGGCAGGATGATGGTCCCTGCGGATTGTGCTTTAGTATTCGTGCACGGTCGCATCGCAGGTCCTTTTGCGCAAGGAGAGACGGTCATGGCACTTGCAATTGTGACTCTCGTGTTCTCCATCGCACTCGCCGTCGGCAGCGCATGGGCGCAGACTATCACCGACGCCGAAATCGCTGCCGCGATCAAGGCTGGGGAAGCGCGAAGGTACGATCACCTAATCTCGGACTGCGTTGCGACAGCCGGCTTCGGAGAGAACATGGCAGCGGGCATAGCAGGCGGCGTGCGGCGTACGGGCTCCTACTCGGTGATCCTCTCGGGCAACGCCGGTCGAATAGCGTTCTTGGCAGGGAATGCGAAGCGTCTTTACAAACAGTTCTCACTCGACAGCGTGCAAGAGGACCTGCGTACGCCTGGAGTGTTTGTCTCGGTGGAACCCAACGGTCCCTCGCGTAGTAGCAATACCATTAGTGTTCCGGCACCGATTGAACATGTTGTTTTGAAATCTAAAGCGAAGGGCGAAACCGTCGTTCAGCCCATGAAGGTCGAGACTGAACCAGTTGAGTGGTCTAATCTGCTTGGAGGGAAGGTTGAAGGAAATCGCGCAGTCGCGATGTTCGATTGGAGCGCCGTCCGTGAATTGCCAGCGGGAGAGTTCGACATCGTCGTGATTACACCCTTGGGCGAACGGCGCTGCAAAGTCGGAACGAAAGACCGAGCGCGCCTCTTCTCGGCGAAGTAGCCATTCATAGCTCTAATATCGAGTGCTTTTCATGATGGGCTGAGAGTTCCAAGTCGGTCACAGCCAAGACCGATCAAAACGCTGATGAACCTAAAAGGGGAACGCGCACCCGCCGAGGAGGCAGCCATGAGACACCGCCGCGTGATCGTCCTCCTGACAGTCGGACTTCTCTTGGGTACCAGTTTGGTGGCGCAGACACCGGCGCCGCAGGCCTTCCCGAAAGCGAAGTTGAACCTGCAGGATGGCGACAAGAAGAAGGAGATCGACGCAACAGTGAAATACGACGCGCACGCGCTCATCATCGTCGAGAGGAACACGTCTCAGCTACTGAAGACCATGTCGTACGCGACAATGAAGGGTGCCGAGTACTCGTACGCTAAGTCGCCACGCTGGAAGACGGCGATCTTTGTGTCACCGCTGTTTCTCTTTACGAGCGGCAAAAAGCACTGGTTCATGGTGCAGACGACCGACGACTATGCCCTACTGCAGCTCGACAAGAGCAACTACAAACTGGTCCTGGCCGCATTCGAGGTGAAGACCGGCAAGAAAGTCGAAACCGTTGAGGACAGCAAGTAGCCCAGGTGGTCGGCGTGTTGCTCAGTTCGGTGATGTCCGACACCAGTCCTGAAGGGTGATTGAGCGGGCTAACGAGGTAAGGTGCGGGCGCCCTCTGCTATCTGAACGGCGCGCGGGTGGACTGTCGACCACCTGTTCTGACCCCCTATCTGACCCCCTGAGGGATGGACGCGGGGCGAAAGTCCTGGACGCCGACGGACGAAATCCTTCGAGAAATCGTCTATCCGCGTCCAGCGGCATCCACCGACTTTCGCCTGCCGTTAGTTCGTAATCGACAGGTCATCGGTTCAAGTCCGATCGCCGGCTCCAGTTTCCGGAGCATTATCGCGCGTGTCACTGAACGGTCGCTCACTTCTGACCGTTTGACCACCTATCTGACCAGGACAAGAACGGCCAGCAGTCACGCTTTCAAGGCCACTCCCGAACAGCGCTGCTCGACGATCCGCGCCACGGTGCGCGCAATCTCGCCGGCAGCGCGCCGCGGCGGCTTCCCTTTCGGATGAATCCCGCAAACGGCAGTTGTCGCCGAATGATCGAGGCTCCGACTCCAGCGGGGCTGACCCGCCTGGTCACGGCCATAGGTGAGGTAAGCAGACAGCGTATTCAGACCGGTTCCTGGGCGCTCCCCAAGGAGGTGCATGACGACATCGGCGCCGACCAGCCCGCCAATCTCGTAGCCGACGCGAACACGTCCGTTCTGTACCACAATGTCGCAGTCACCGACTTGGCACCCGGCGTCGGCGATCATCCGGCGCAGCGGCGGGAGCAACGTCCGCAGGTGTTCGTTGACGGCATTCGCGTTCAGTCCATCCGAAACGACGATCTGCACCTGGCGCGGGCGTCCCGAACACTGCGTGTGCACGAGCCGCGCCTCGTCGTCGCGCAAGCGCTCCCCTGCCGGCGGATGCGCAAGGTAGTCGTCACGATCGCGCGCCCGCGTGCGCACCCACAACGGGCAGGCGATCGAGTCGCGAATCACGCTGCGATCCAAGGTTGCGTTCAACGCGGTGCGCGCATGTGCGTAGATCGTTTCGAGCCTCGCGTTGGCTGCGGCGGCGTCGCCGACACCGACATCGAATCCCCGCTCGCGAATCTCATTGAGCCGCCGCCGCCCTTCCTCTTCCAAGAAGGCCACCGTGCGCCCGTCGCCGCCGGCGTTGGCGTACACCGCGTAGAGGCACGCGATGGAATCGGCGCTCGCGCGCGGCTCCCCGTCGTGCCCGAGCACACCCAGTGCGCCGAGTCGCTGCTCCATCGCCGAGGTCATCGAGCGCCGGACCTGGCGCCGCAGCTGCGGGTGTTCGCGAAACGACGTCGTCAGATACCCGAGCATGGGATCCGCGTTGCCGGCCACGCCCATCAGATAGGCGGGCGCGGCGCGCTCCACGATGCGAGCGGTGAGGCCATGGAGGGCGGCAGGCGCGATGCCCATGTGAAACGTGGCGCAGACGTCGAGGCCCATCGTGATGCCGTGCAACTTCGCCATGACGACGTCCTCCAGACACGCGCGCTCGAGTTGCTCAGCGGTTCTGAAGACCTCGGGACCGATGAAGCCGGCAACGTCGTTGACGATCATCCAGGGCCGTACGGCGTTCGGGTGGGACGAGGCGACGACGCCGCGAATGTGCCTGGCCACGCCGTAGGCGCGGGCCTCCAAGGTCACCATGTCGACGCCCTGAGCCGTGCCGTTGGTTACCGCGGCCCCTTGACCCGTCTCGAAGTAGAGCCCGTCGAACGATTGCGCCAGATCGGCCACGCCATCCACATCGAGGCCAACCATCCCTGAAAGAGCCTGCGACGTTCCGGCCAGGCTCTGAAAGCCGACATCGGTTTTCGCGTGTTTCTGCGCGGCGCGCTGTTTGATGATGTCCGACAGCACGCAGTATCGTGTGGGAAGTTCGAGACGTCTGACGACCTGCTCGAGCAACTGCTCGAGCCGGACGATCGCGTCGAGCTCGTCGGCGGCCGGGTTGAGCCCGACAATCACGTCACCACAGCCGTGCGACAAGCCGTCGAATATCGAGAACAGGATCTCCTCGTCGTCATCACCGGGACTGTTGGGCTGGATGCGCGACCCAAAGTGCTGCGGCCCGCCAATGGCAACACCCTCGCGGCCGAGAGGATTGAACAGCGCCCGGGCCACTGTCGAGAGCTGGTCGTTGTTCATCACCTTGACGACAGCCGCGACGACCTCACTGGCGAGCGCCTCATGATGCCGCTTGGCCCACGCTGAGGCAGTCGGTTCGAGCAGGATAGCTTTCAATTGGCCAACCGTGAGTCCATCCAAATCGGCATCACATCGGCGCTCGCGCGATCGTTGCAGAGCTGCGGTGACGCCATCGTCGACGAACACGGCGCGTCGGATGTCGCCGATCCTGATGGCCAGCAGCTCTCGCCGCGCGTCCGCCCGCACACGATCGTCAGGCGTGCCACCAACGGCGAGATCGCCTTCTTTGAAGGCGTTGGCGAGCGCAAAAATGCGCCGCAGAGGCTGGGCGTCCATGCCTAGTCCGTTGCCGTCTTGACGGCAAGGATATGTGGCAATCGAGTCAGTTCTTCTCCGTCAAGACGGCTCGCCCGCGGCCGGGGTCCCCCGCCGCGCGGTTTGTGCGACGTGGGGTGGAGGAGCGGGGCACACGACATGGTGACGTAGCCATTGTGCCTGATGACGAAGGGCACGGAGGGCAGAGAGGCATCCGCTAATGCCAAGAAACGTGGGTGTATGGTGCGGGGTGCGGGGTGCCGCCAACCGGGCACAAGCGGAGCATCAGCTCAACGCCGTGTCCTGACTGCCGCCGACGCGTTCCTCGGCACGCTCGATGCCGGTCAGCGCGCCAAGGCCAACATCGATCTCAATGCGAAGAGCCGCACGGCCTTGTCGAACCTTCCCAGCGGCGTCACCATGCCGGTGGGCGCGACCGAGCGTAACGGTCTCAAGCTCGGCGGTGAGAGTCGTTGTCGCTGCCGCGATCGTGCTGTTGGCGAGCGCCGTCGCTCAGGCGCACACCTTGGACGAGCATGTGCCGGCACTGCGCGTTGGTGTCTCTGCCGAGCGGCTCGTGCTCTCCTCGATCTCGCGCCTGGTGCGACAATCGCCTCGGAGGCCATTCGACGACTCGACGCTGACGGCGATGGAACGTTCTCGCCGCATGCGGCTGAGGCCGCTCAGGGCTGGCCGGCGCCAGTCGTCTGACGAGGCTCGGGATCGATCGTGAACGCGAACGCCGTGAACTGCATCTCCTGCCAGGTCTGCTCGCCCCAGTGCACGTCGATCGTCGGATCGGGGTTCGTCTTGCTCGCTGCCGAATTGTCGTACCAGGCGGACGTCGTGATCTTCGTCCCCTTCGGCAGCTTCAACGGCTGTTTGAACACGTAGTCGGTCTGCCAGTTGAAGTCGTAGTTCGGCACCGCAAGCACCATTTCGGTCCGGCCGTCCGGGTAGGTGACCTTGATCTCCCACCGGCGCCCGCGAACATGCGTGTGCGGCATCAGGCTCCACACCGTCAGATCGCGCTCCATCGTCATTTCGGCGTCCACCTTCACGTTCGACGCCCCGGCTGGAATGGTGAAGTTGCCGTTAATCAACGCCGCGACGATGACTTCCTGCCTGGGCGGCTCCTTCGCGAAGACGATGCCGACGCTGGACCGATCCGTCGCCGCCGTACCGGTTGCCGTGTAGTGCATCTGGAAGATCAGCGTCGAGCCCGCCGGCAGCCGAACCGCCGTGCCCGGCTGAAACACCCTGATGCTCTGGCCGGGCGCGAACCCGCCCACAAACGACCCCATACCGCCCTCAGGCGCCGGTCGATCGTTGTTGGGCGCGCGTTTGGCAGCCTCGACCTTCTCGTCCCTGGGCTCGTCCATGTTGGGCCCGAACCTGAACGGCGGAGCAGGACGCGGTCCCCGGGCCTCCGGCCGAGGCTCAGCGGATCGCGGCCGCTGCGGCGCCTTAGTAAAGACGATGACGTGGTGGACGAGGGATGGCGTGCCGGGACGGACTTCGAAGGCCTGAATCCACTTGTCCTCGGTGAAGCCGGTCGGTACCTCGAAGTACTTGTATTCGACGGTCCCTCGCGCGGGAACGGGATAGTCCTCCTGCATGGCAAACACCGCGTCCGGCTGGCCGATCGTCCACCCCGACGGGTAGGACGGCCGCGCCGGCAGGTCTGCAGGGTTGCCCTCGGGCGCTCCGCCGTTCACCCAGTTGAGGATCGTGTCCTTTTCCGCGACGCTCAGCCGCCGGTCGTTGATGAACTCGCCATGCGCGGGATCGGCATGCCAGGGCGGCATCGTGCCTCGCGACACCTGCAGGCCGATGGACCGCGCCCACGGACGCGCCTCTGCGTAGCTCAGCAGTGACATCGGCGCAATCTGTCCGGGCCGATGGCAGCCAGTGCAGCTCCCATAAAGGATCGGGGCGACGTCCTTGCTGAAGGTTGGCACCGCACGAGCGGCTGTCTGTGCATCTGCAGGCATTGAACCCAGCACGCAGGCGGCAGCGACAATTGAGACGCAGGACTTGAGCATGGTTCCTCCCGACAAGAGTCAGTATACCTAGGCTCTGATACGGCGGAGCGCTGGCAATTGTTCCGTGGTCCAAGCGATCGCAGGCTCCGCCGCGTGTAGAAACCAGCGGTCGAGGACGACCGATCGCACAAACAGCGGTACTGCCAGCAGCGACCTGCCCAGGCGCGCCATCAGTCGATCCGGAAGCAGTCCGGTCAGCGAAACCTCGTGTCCGCCTGCGCCGAGGCGCTCGCCGACCCACTGCTCGTACGGTGCCAGGCGCTCGCGAGTGTATCGCCCGCCGGCCTCTACGATAGCCCGCGCGGCGAGAAGGCCGGACTCGATCGCCGGCCGAATCCCCTCGCCGCTCTGCCGGTAGGCCAGCCCCGCGCTGTCGCCCACCAGGAGCACGCCGTCATCCAGCACACGCCGCGACGAGGTGGAAGCGGTGTTCAGACGATAGGCATGACCCTGCCAGCGCAGGGACGGTCTCTCGGGAACATGCCGACTGACGCGGAGGAACTCGGCGAATGCCCTGGTGGCCTCGGGCAGCCGGCGGCGGTCGGCGCGGCCGAGCCCGACGTTCAGGTACCGGCCCTTCCGAAAACACCAACCGTAGCCCCTGAAGTCGAGGCTGAAATAGATTTCCGGGCGAGCACCCTCGACCTGGCATTCCGACTCTTCGTCCTCAGTGAGCGCAAACTCCATCTCCTGCGCCGCCACGAGTGATGCGTCGGCTGTCGCCGCATCGGTCCCATTCACCCACCGGGACACCGGACAGAAATGCCCGCCGGCACCGACGAGCACGGGCGCGGACACCTGGTCATTGACCACCCATTGTCCGCCGCTTCGCCGGATGCTGGCGAGAGGCACCCCAAGCTCCAGACGCGCGCCGGATCGGCGCAGCAGATACTCATCGAACTCGCAGCGACGAATCCCGAAGCTGACCGGATACTCGTAGTCGGTGACCACGGTGGATCGTCCGCCGATCAACGCGGTACGGAATCCGGAGATAGACTGGCAGGTGCGTCCTCCACGCCGGTACGCATCGATATCCAGCCCCAGACCCGCAATGACCTGGGGCGTAATCCACCCGGCGCACACCTTGTCGCGGGGAAACGCCGCCCGATCTATCACGACCACGTCGAAACCGGCGCGGACGAGCGCCCAGGCGCACGTGGAACCGGCAGGTCCTCCGCCAGCCACGAGCACGTCGCAGTTCGTCATGATCCGCTCTCAGCGATCAGCGATCAGCGATCAGCTGTCAGACACCAGCTGTTATGGTTAAGCGCCCAGCCGTGAGCGATCAGCCGGCAGCATCGAAAGCGGACTGATGGCCGATCGCTGAGTGCTGACCGCTGATCAGCACCGGAATGCTGCCTGCCCGTCGTCACGGCTCCAGGGAATCGCGTTGCTCGTTCCCCGGGCAATGACAACCTGGAACAACTGCATCGATCCGGTCGTGAACGCTGCGCGCGATCCGGCCAGGTACAGGCGCCAGGCGCGCGTGAAGGTCTCGTCGAACATGCCGGTCACCGTCCCGGCCTCGTCCTCGAACCGCCTGAACCAGTGCCCGAGGGTCATCGCATAATGTCGCCTCAGGTTCTCGACGTCGAGGACCGAGAAGCCGTACGGCTCAATGACATGCTCGCATACCTCGCGCAGCGTCGGCGGATAGCCGCCTGGAAATATCCGTTTCCGGATCCACGGGTTGAGCGGCGCGGGCCGGTTGCGGCCGATGAAGTGCAGCAGCGCGCGGCCCTCCGCGGTCAGCGACCGATCGATGACGCGGCCCAGTGTCCCATAGTCGGGCAGCTCGACATGCTCGAGCATGCCGACGGACACGAACGCGTCGAACTTGCCGCTGACGTTGCGATAGTCGTCCTCGACGAACTCGACACGCGTGTCGATCTGCTCGCGCCGTGCGCGCTCGCGTGCGTACGCGATCTGCTCGGAGGAAATGTTGAACGCCCGGACGGTCACGCCGAATCGTCGGGCCATAAACATGGCGAGCGACCCCCAGCCGCAGCCGGCTTCGACCACGCGTTCGCCCGGCTGCAGACGCAGCTTGCGGCACACCAGATCCATCTTGGCCGTCTGGGCGTCTTCGAGCGACCAGTCGGGATCCGCGAAGTAGGCGCACGTGTACACCAACTCCCGATCGAGCCAGAGCCGGTAGAAATCGTTGCCGAGATCGTAGTGCCGGTGCACATTCTCACGCGCCGCCGGCGGGGTGTTGGTCGCGTGCGGAATCCGCCACCGTGCCGGCGGCCGTCGGCGAAGCGCCCGGTAGATCTCCTCGAGCAGCGCGACCAGATCGCCCTGAATTTCGACGGCGCCGAACATGTACGCTTCGCCGAAGTTGAGATCGGGGTGCCACACCCAGCTGTACAGTGCGTGCCGGTTCTTGATGACGACCGTGGCCACAGGGCTCCCTGCAGGGTCCTTCAGCTCGAACCCATCCCACAGCCGGAAATCGATGTGGGCGCCGGCGACTGCCCGCTGAATGTAGGTCAACGCCCAGCGGTCGATGGCGCTCGAGGCCACCGGCGCGCTGCGGCTCGAAAACGTGGGGACCGCAAATACCGGGGCATGATCGGAACTCATGACCAGGCCTTTCGGAATGTCACGCACTGGGCGTGAGGCGCAGGGCCGCAGGGTTCACCAACTGACTGGCAGCCCACGACAGTCGAGACTCCGGATCCTCCGAAGCACCGAACGTGCCGTCGTCGATGACCCGAAGAAGGAGCACTATAACCCGTTTTTTCGGGATCGTTGTCGGAGCGGCGCCGGCGGCGCTGAAGTGGCTGCCGGGTTCCCGGAGCGGGGCGTTACCGGCGGGTGGGGTCGGGCGCCACACGTACGAGCAGTTTCCCGAAGTTCCGCCCGTCGAACAGCTTCTGGAGGGCCGCGGGGGCGGCGTCCAGGCCGTCGACGATATCCTCCCGGTACTTCAGCTTCCCCTCGCCAATCCACCGGGCGCAATCGTCCAGGAACTCCGCGATCCGGTGGTGGTGGTCCCAGACGATGAAGCCTTTGATCATGGCCCGCTTGACGAGTAGCGGCCGGAGGTTGGGACCTGGGGGCAGCTCGGCTGCGTTGTACTCCGAAATCAGGCCGCACAGTGGAATCCGGGCATCCTTGTTCAACAGTCGCAGCACAGCGGCCAGCACTGGTCCGCCGACGTTCTCGAAATAGATGTCGATCCCCTGCGCGCACGCCTCTTCGAGCCGCTGACGGAAATCGTCGCGCTTGTAGTTGACACAGGCGTCGAACCCGAGATCCGAGACCACGTAGTCGCATTTCTGGTCGGATCCGGCAACGCCCACGGCCCGGCAGCCCTTGATCCTGGCGATCTGGCCAACCACGCCGCCGACCGCACCGGATGCCGCCGAGACGACCACGGTCTCGCCGGCTCTTGGCTGCCCGATGTCGAGGAGACCGACATAGGCCGTCATTCCCGGCATGCCGAGCACGCCCAGGGCCGTCGAAATTGGTGCGGCCGCGGGATTGATCTTGCGAAGCTCGGTGCCCACCGAGGCTGCGTACGTCTGCCAGCCGTCGTTGCCCACCACGAAATCCCCGGCTGAACAATCGGCACGGCTCGACTCGATCACCTGGCTCACGGTCTGACCCACCATCACCTGGCCAATCGAGACCGGCTGCGCGTAGGACGGCTGGTCGCTCATACGGCCCCGCATGTACGGATCGAGCGACAGGTAGATCGTCCGACGCAGCACGCCGCCATCGGGCACTGACGGCATGGGCGAGGTCACGATCTCGAAGTCCTCAGGGGAGGGAATGCCGACGGGGCGGCGCCGCAGAACGATCTGTCTGTTGGTCACAACTCTCGCCTTTCTGACGCGGTCACGCCGTCACCGCTCGGCCGTTCCCATCGGTTCGAGTCTGGCCGCGTCACAATCTCCCGAGCGCGCCGAGCAGTCCCAGCGTCAGCGACGGCACATATGTGATGAGCAGCACGCCGATTCCAAGAATGGCGAGCATGGGCAGCGCGGCGCGGCTGACCTCGAGCAGCGGCCTGCCGAACCGGTACGACGCGAGAAACAGGTTGAGGCCCACGGGCGGCGTCAGGTATCCGAGCTCGAGATTGGCGATGAAGATGATCCCGAGATGGACGGGATGGATGCCGAAGGCCAGTCCGAGCGGCACAATCAGCGGCACCACGACGACGATGGCCGAAAAGATGTCCATGAGACAGCCGACGACGATCAAGAAGAGGTTCAGGCCCAGGAGAAATGTGAGCCGCGAATCGATGTGCGTCTGGGTCCATTCGAGCAGGCGGGCCGGCACCTGTGCACCCACCAGGTAATTCGTCAGGCCGACCGCCACGCCCAGGATCACCAGCACGCCGCCGACCACGCCAACGCACTCGCCCAGCACGCGCAACAGGTCGCGACGGATCGTCACGTCGCTGTGGACGACCGACTGCACGACAAACGCATAGAGCGCGGTCACCGCGGCGGCCTCGACCGCGGTCGCCACCCCGCTGAACAGAGCGGCCAGCACGATGACCGGCATCGCGAGCTCCCACTTGGCGGCCCAGATAGCGGCGCCGGCCTCCCCGAGGCCAAAGCGGTGGCGACCGGCGCGGGACACCACGCCCTCGCGTACACCCCACGCGGCGATCAGGCTCGTCATCAGCACGCCGGGCAGGAGGCCTCCGATAAAGAGGTCCTCCATCGGCATCTGCGCGACGATTCCGTACAGAATCAGCGGAAGCGCCGGCGGCAGCAGCAGTCCGAGCGAGCCCGACGCGGTCAACAGTCCGATCGAGAAGCGATCGCGGTAGCCGTCGCTGACGAGCGCGGGGAACAGCAGGCCGCCCAGCGCGAGAATCGTCACGCCCGAGCCGCCCGTAAACACCGTGAAGAATGAACAGAGAATGGCGCACACTACAGCGGTGCCGCCAGGAATCCACCCGAACCACGCGCGGAACACCCGCAGCAGCCGCGCCGAGGCCCCGCCCTCGGCCAGAAGGAATCCGGCAAGCGTGAAGAGCGGAATCGCCGGCAGCGTGGGCGACGTGCTGAGCGCGTAGGTCTCGATGAGCACGGCTGCCGGTGTCACGCCGTCGGCCATGAACAGCACGACGGCCGCGCCGCCGAGAATCGCGAAGATCGGGGCGCCCAGCAGACCGGCGGCCGCGACGGCGACAAGCGGCCACACGGCTCGCCCTTCGATGAGAGTCGGCGACGCCAGCACGAGCAGGGCCGCGCCCGGCCCGATCGCCGCCACCAGGCGCCCGCGCATCGTGGGGCTCGCGCGCCACACGAGCCGCGCCGCGATCAGCGCAAAGCCGATCGGCAGGCCGATCTGCGCGATCCAGGTCGGAATCCCTCCGCCGATCACGGCGCCGGTTCCCCGCTCCGTGACGACCAGCTGCACGCCGCCCGCGGCCAGCAGCGTCGCCGTGCAGGCGGACACGCCGGCGGCGAAGACGTCGACGGATCGACGCCACGGCCCGTCAGGAATGAAGGTGCCGCTCGCCAGCGCGAGCAGCCTGCCGCCGCGCGCCGCAATCGCGGCGCCGAGCAGCGCCACCCACAGAACGAGATGCTGAACGATCGGGCCGGACCCAGGGATGCCGACGCCGAGCGTGCGGCGCAGCAGAATCTCGAGAAGCGGCAGCACCACCATCGCGGCCAGCGCGCACGCCGAGACGGCGTCCTCGATGCGTGCGGCGAGAGCCGGTTTCACGTGGGTGTTGCGCCCAAGTCCAGCAAGCCGGCACGAACCCGGCCCGCCCCACGGTCCTTGCGGCGACGCGGCAGGAAGAGCGGACCTCGTCGACTCACTTGGTCGCGGCTTTACGCTGTCGGAACGCGTCGCGCTCCTTGACGGCGAGGTCTAAGACGTCAGCCGGCACGGTGTTGCCATCGGGGTACAGCAGGCCCGGGTGCCCGAAATAGGCGCCGGTAAGGTCGATGAGCGGCAACATACCGCCCGGGGGTGGCGGTGGTGGCGGCGGGGGTAGTGCAACTTTGTTC
>CAZCEL010000093.1:0-12903 GCA_964497175.1 uncultured Bifidobacteriaceae bacterium | reverse complement strand
GACCGGCAGCGTATACAACAGCTGCGCGCTGGCGAGTCCCGTCATGGCCCCCGTCGGCAGAAGACTCGCGAGCAGCGTGTCGATGTACGCGCTGATCTGCACCACTCCACGCGTCGCGACCGCTGGTGCAAAGTTCCGGAGCACTGTCCGCACGTGCTGCGATCCCGCGCCGAGCGTAGGCGCTAGGTTCGGGGCGACACGCAGAACAGCAGGCACCTGGACGGCGAGCTGCAAGGCGCTCCCGGCGACCGATCCCCAGGCGAGCAGCACGGCGAGCCTGGGCAGGGCCTCGCGCTCACCGAAGCCGATGAGGGTGGCAATCATGGCCGCGTTCCACATCACGGGCGCCGCGTAGGACAGGAGGAAGCGACGATGACTGTTCAGCACACCGAGGCACCAGGCGGACAGCACCAGCAGACCGGTTCCGGGAAACAGAATGCGGACGATGGTCGCCGTCAGGGCCCTCTTCTCGCCCGTAAACCCCGGAGCGAGCACCCCCATCAGCATCGGGGTGGCCAGCACGCCGACCAGCACCACCGTCGCGGTCGTAAGGGCGAGCAACGAGCCGACCGCCGCCGCGACGCGGTCGGCCTCCCGGCGGTCGCCCTTCGACAGCAGCGACGCATAGACCGGGATGAAGGAGGCCGAGAGCGCGCCCTCGCCGAACAGGTTCTGCAGGAGGTTCGGAATGCGGAACGCGGCACTGAACGCGTCGGCGGCGTCGGACTGCAGCCCGAAGTAGTGCGCAAAGGCGCGAAGGCGGACGAACCCTGCCAGCCGGCTGATCAGAATGCCGCAGGCAACCAGGAACCAGTGGCGTCTCAAGGTCTGTTACGCCGGCTCACGCGACGTCATCGTCGATGGCTGCCTCACCGAGCGTGCCACTGGCCTTCCGCATGAGGTAACCCTTGATGAACCCGTCGATGTCGCCGTCGAGGACGCGGGTGACGTCGCCGACTTGCTCCTTCGTCCTGTGATCCTTGATGAGCTGATACGGGTGCAGCACGTAGCTGCGGATCTGACTCCCGAACGCGATGTCTTTCTTGGCGCCGCTGATCTGCTCGAGGCGCGCCTGCTGCTCCTTGAGCCGGAGATCGTAGATCCTGGCCTTCAGCACCTTCATGGCCGAGTCGCGATTCCGATGCTGCGACCGCTCATTCTGGCACGACACGACGATGCCGGTTGGAAGGTGCGTGATGCGCACGGCCGAGTCCGTGACGTTGACGTGCTGTCCGCCTGCGCCGCTCGACCGGTACGTGTCGATGCGCAGGTCCTTGTCCTCGATGTCGATCTCCACGTCGTCGGGCAGCTCGGGCCAGACGTACACCGACGCGAACGAGGTATGGCGTCGTCCCGCCTGATCGAAGGGCGACATCCGGACGAGGCGGTGGACGCCCACCTCGGCCGACAGCAGCCCGTACGCGTATTCGCCAGTGACGGTCACCGTGGCGCTCTTGAGCCCCGCTTCCTCGGCGGGCTGATAGTCGATGATTTCGCGCTTGAACCCGCGTCGCTCGGCCCAGCGCAGATACATCCGCAGCAGCATTTCGGCCCAGTCCTGTGACTCGGTACCGCCGGCCCCCGGATGGATCGTCAGGATGGCGTTCTTGCGGTCGTGTTCGCCGCCGAGCATCTTCTTGATCTCACCGGCCTGCACCGCCTGGTCGAGCGCGTCCAGCGCGGTGGCGAACTCCCGGTCCACCGACTCTCCCGCCTCGGACCACTCGAGCAGCACGGCGAGGTCGTCGGTGCTCCGGCCGAGCGACAGCATGAGATCGCGATCCTGCTCGAGACGGCGACGGCGTTGCAGCACCTTCTGTGCTTCGGCGGGATCCTTCCAGAAGTCGGGCTGAGTGGCGCGGGCCTCGAGGCGGCCTAGTTCCTCGTCGGGTCGGGCGGCCTCAAAGATAGCTCCGCAGGTCTCCGGCGCGCTTGACGAGATCTTCGTACCGTCGCCTCAGGTCGTCGACTGTCGGCATGCTGGCGTCTATTGTACTTTACGGCGGCCAGGCACTGTGGCCACCAGGGCGATCACGGTCAGGATCACCGACCCGTACGCAAACAGGTCGCCGGTCCGGCTGTAGACGGTCGAACCGTCCAGGAACCGGGCCTCACCGATGATGACAGCCGGCTCGAAGAGGCGGCTTTGGGACAGGGTCCGCCCGTAGGGATCGATAATCCCACTGATGCCGGTATTGGCTGACCGCACGAGGTAGCGGCCGTTCTCGATGGCTCGCATCGCGGCCTGGGCGAAGTGCTGATGCGGGGCGGACGTCGCGCCGAACCACGCGTCATTGGTGATCGTCGTGAGAAGCTCGCTGCCTCTCCCGACGAACTGCCGGACCAGATTCGGATAGACGATCTCGTAGCAGATGGCCGTGCTGATCGCGTGGCCGCGCACAATGAAGGTGGCGGCCGATTGACCAGCGGAGAAATCAGACACGGCCTCCACCAGCCGGCCGACGAAGAACAGCAGGCGTTTGAGCGGCACGTACTCGCCAAAGGGCACGAGATGCATTTTTCGGTACGTGCCCCTCGTCGATCCGTCAGGACCGACGAGAAAGGCCGAGTTGTAATACCGAGGGACGGCCCCGCGCTCGATTTCCTGGCTTCCCAGGAGGATGGCGACGCCGGCCTCGCGCGCCAGGTCGCGGATCGGCCGCGCGCGGGCCGCGTCCGCCTCGAAGAAGAACGGCGTGGAGGACTCGGGCCAGATCACCAGCTCGGCGTGCTCGGCGACGGCCTCGCGCGACAGGCGCACGTGCTCGGTCAGGATGTCTGCTGCGCGGGCATCGTTCCATTTGTCGGCCTGGTCGACGTTGCCCTGCACGATGCCCACACGGACGACCTCGCCCTCGCGCGTGAGCGTGCCCGCGGACAGGCGGCTGGTTCCCCACACCGCGACCAGCCCCACGACGGCCAGCGTCACGACGAGCGGGACGAGCCGGCTCACCCGTCCCTGCCGCAGCACGGTGATGGCCAGGGCTGCGTTCAGGCTCGACACCAGCGCTGACACGCCATACACCCCCAGGACGCTGGCCAACTGCGCAACGGCCAGCGCCGGCAGCTGACTGTAGCCGAGGAGCACCCAGGGGAAGCCGCTCAGCAGATACGTTCGGCCGAGCTCGGTCGCCACCCAGATGAACGGCGCAATCATCAGGGCCCCCAGACCGGCGGCCGTCACGAGGCGCGCGGTCGCGGCCGCAAAGAGCGCGGGAAACAGAGCCAGGTACGCGATGAGCGCCGCATTGATCAGGACGGCGGTGACACGATCGATGCCTCCGTACACGACCATCACCTGCGCCACCCAGTACAGCGTGCCCGTGAAATAGACCACGCCGGAGGTGAGGCCCAGCCTGAAGGCGCGGGGCGTGGATTGTCCGGGAAGCACGACCAGCAGCGGCGTGAGCGCGATCCACGCGAAGGCGGCGTGCCCGAACTTCGGAAAGCTGAGCGCGAGCAGGAGACCCGAGGCGGCGGCCAGCGCGTGGTGGAGCGGGCGCAAGCCGCTCAGCGAGTGACCCAGGGCTTGAACTGTTCTTCCGTTTGCAGGCGCGCCGCCACTACGTCGGCCTCGCGCCGGGTCTTGAATGTGCCAACGCGCACGCGAAACACTGATGGAGTCCCGCGCTGTGGCGCGACAACGTACGCGTCGTAACCCTTGGACACGAGCCGAGTCGCGATCGCGTCAGCCTCCCGCCGCACGTTGAGCGCCGCAATCTGCACTGCGAACCCAGAAGGCTGTGCCGGCGCAGCCGCCGGCGTTGACTCGGACTGAATGGCGCGGCTGGAGGAGGCAGCCGCAGGCGACGGTGACGTCCCACGCACTTCGCCACCGGTGCCGGTGGACGAGGGCTCCCTCGGCGCGTCAGCTGGCTTCAACTGCTCGGGCTGCCCTGCTTTCTCCAACCGGTTGAAGTAGCTTAACCCCTCCTCCACGTTCGGCGGGGGCGCGGCGGCGGTCGGGTCAGAACCGGCAGGAAGGGAACTCACCACCGAATCGGGTGACCCCGGCAACGGGTCGGCAGGCTGCGGAACGGCAAGCGCCGCGGTCTCCGCCTCCGATCCACGCTCAGCGCGGACGCCCCGGCCCACCAGTACTCCACACAGAAAAATCACGACCGAGACGACGGTGGCGGACATGAACAGGAACACGAGCTGTTTGCCGTGCAGCTGAATCTCGTGCACGCCGTCCTGTTCAGTGCGGGAGGAGGCCAAACTGGGGAAATCTTAGCACGGGCCGTTCGAGAGTACAAGTGCTCGGTGGCTGCGTCATCTCCCGCCAAGCTTGTCGAGCACACGCGCGGCAGCCGCTGTCGCCGGCACGAGGATGAGCGCGCGTTCGGCTTCTGCTCGTGCAGCAGCCGGATCGTTGGCGTCGAGATAGACTTCGGCAAGCGCCGCGTGCGCTTCCGCGGTCTCCCTGCTCCAGAGGGAAATCTTGAGCGATTCGATCGCTTCCTGTGCGCGGCCGTTGCGCGCGTGGATGCGGCCCGCGAGCGCATGCGCCTCGGCCTGATACGGCGCCAGGAACAGCGCGCGGCGCAGCTCCGCGAGGGCGTCCTGATCGCGTTCCTGCTGAAACAGGCTCCGGCCCCGCTCGATGTAGAAGCGTGCGAGATCCTCCTGATCGCGCTGGCCACTGTGCGCCAGCACCTCCTCGAGGCGGCGCGCCTGCGGCAGCTCGACGTCGTTTCTGATTCGCTCGAGACCCGGAGGCACCGGATCGGCGGGAGGGCGGCGGTCCCACTCGGCGTAGGTTGACGACAGGCGTCTGGCCAGCTCCTTCTCCCTGGCCGCCTCTGACGCCTGACCCGAACTACTCAGCGCGACCCCCAGTACGAAATGCGCGTCGCCGTCGGCTGGATTGCGGCGCAGCGTCTCGCGCAGCCAGTACGCCGTCGCCGCCAGGTCGCCCTGCAGCCAGTGCGCGTAGCCAAGATTGAAGAAATAGTCGGCCTCGCCTGCGTCCGCCTCCACGGCCTTGGCGAAGAAGTACGTGGGCGCACCCGCCTGCGGCGCCCCACCCCGCCGGAGCTGCACCACGCCGAGATTGTTCAGCACCGGCGCCGTCGGCCCGGCCTCCAACAACGCCGCGAACGTCGCAAACGACTGGTCGTATCGCTTGAGGCTCAGTTGCGAGAGCGCCGCCATGAACCTGGCGCGGTGAGACCACCCCGACGACTCGGGCACGTCCAGCACCACGCCAAGAGCACGGTCGTGGTCGCCCGAATCGACGTAGACCTCCCAGAGCGCCAGGCGGGCTCGGTCGAACGTCTGGTCGAACCGAAGCGCAGCGTTGAGGTACCCTGCGGCGGTCGAGGGCGTCTCGGCGAGCAGCCCCTTGATGTAGTTCTCGAACGCCGCAATCGGCGGCTGTGCGCGGGGCGCGGCGTCTGCGCCGGCTGCCGACGTCAGGCCTCGCGCCAGGCGGTCGAAGACATCGAACAGGTTGCGGATCTCCCCCCGCTCGACCGCGGTCGCCTGCACGCGCGCCGCCTCGAGCGCGATGCGCCGGGCCTGCACGACCACGATGTCGCCCTCGAGCTCGAGCTTGCCGACCACGACCTGCCCCGCGCCCACCAGTTGGCCGATCCTGAACACTGTGGCGTCGGTGAGCGTCGCGGTCGCCGGTACTTGAAGGCGCCGAAGGGCCGCACGGCGCTCATCACGCGTGATGGCACTGGCGCCGAGCGCGTTCAGGTTGTCCGCGAGCAGGACGGCCGCGGCTTCGCCGAGCCATACAATCCGGGCATCTCGCGCGACATTCTCGAACGGCATCACGAGAATGCGCCGCGGCTCCTGGGCGTCGGCCACCCGGGCCCACGACACAACGGCCAGCAGCAGCAGGGCCGCCGTCCGCGAGGTCAGGCAGCGCCCTCTCCGCGCCAGGATCCCCGCATAGTCCCGAGCGGTCCCGTGGACCGCACCCATCTCAGTGCCGCCCGCGGCCGGAGTTAGAATCGGACTGGTATGGCGAGCGCGGCGATTCTGGTCGGCGGCCGGGCGACCCGCTACGGCGGCCTGGACAAGAGCGCGCTGGTCGTCGACGGACGCCCGATTCTGACGCGACAGCTCTCCGAGCTGGCGACGGTGGCCGACGACATTCTCCTCGTCGGCGGGCCGCCGCGCGTGTGCAACGTGGCCGTGTGTCGCTGGGTCGCCGATCGGGTCCCCGACACGGGCCCGCTCAGCGGTCTGTCCACGGCGCTCGAGTTCGCACGCAGCGACGTCCTCGTGCTGCTGGCCTGCGACATGCCGTTTGTCACGGCCGCGTTCCTCAAGTATCTTCTCGACTTGACAGATGCGGCAGACCTCGTCATCCCGCGCACCAGACGCGGATATCATCCGTTGTGCGCCGCGTACACGCGGCGGTGTGAGCCCGTCGTGCGCCGACGGCTGCAAGAAGGGCGACTGGCCCTGACGGGGCTGCTCGACGAGCTTCGCGTGTGGCCGGTCGAGACGGGCGACCTGGAACGGTTTGGCGATGCCGACCGGCTCCTTACGAACGTGAACACGCCGACGGACTTCAGCGAGCTCGAGGCGTCCCTCGGTCACAAACTGTAATCTATCACGAGCTTACCGTGTTTCTGACGTGGCCCAAAGGCGGCGACGACCGATAATCGCACAGCTTGGATCTCATGATCGTTCCCGTCCAGCAGCGCATCCACGATGCCATCGTGCTCGCGGTACGAGACCGCCTTGGTGTCACCGACGTGCCCTCGTTCGACGTCGAGACGCCACCCAGCCGCGCGCTGGGAGACCTCAGTGTGGCGGTCGCGTTTCAACTGGCCCGAGCCCTTCGCAGGCCGCCACGATCCATCGCTGAGGACCTGGCCGCCGAAGTGACCGCGATCCCCGGCATCACACGCGTCGTCGCCATGCCGAATGGATACGTCAACCTCTTCCTCGATCGCCGGGCATTTC
Source organism: uncultured Bifidobacteriaceae bacterium (assembly GCA_964497175.1). Lineage (GTDB taxonomy): Bacteria > Acidobacteriota > Vicinamibacteria > Vicinamibacterales > CAVVIG01 > CAZCEL01. Next base: position 5,976 of record CAZCEL010000093.1, on the reverse strand, counting down.
TGCTGGAGCGCACGCGCGAGGAGACGATCGCGCCCGTGGTGGAGACCGCCAAGACCATCGTCGAGCACACGGCGATCAATCCGAACAAGGCGGCGCACGTGGGGCACCTGCGCAACGCGGTGCTCGGCGACACGCTGGCCCGGGTGCTCCGCTTCCGTGGAGCGGAGGTCGAAGTTCAGAACTACATTGACGACACCGGCGTGCAGGTCGCCGATGTCGTCGTCGGCTTTCAGCATCTCGAGGGCCGGACCGTCGAGGACGTGCGACGCCTCGCAGACGATGGCCGATTCGACTACTACTGCTGGGACCTCTATTCCCGGGTGACCGAGTGGTATGAAGACGACGAGGCGCGCCTGCAGATCCGGGCTGCGGTGCTGCACGCGCTGGAACAAGGTGGCAACCCGACGGCCGACCTGGGCGCGCTCATCGTGGATCGCATCGTCCGGGCACATCTGTCGACCATGGCCCGGCTGGGCATCGCGTACGACCTGCTCACTTACGAAGGCGATATTCTCCGTCTGAAGTTCTGGGCCCATGCCTTCGAGATTCTCAAGGCGCAGGGCGTCGTCTTTCTGAGGACCGAGGGCGCGCTTGCCGGCTGCTGGGTGATGCGCATCGACGAAGCCCGCGAAGGCAGCGGCACCCCTGGCGTCGCCACGCCGGCTGGCGAGCCCGTCTCCAAGGACGACCCGCGCGAAAAGGTTATCGTCCGGTCTAACGGTGTCGTCACCTACATCGGAAAGGACATCGCCAACCAGTTCTGGAAGTTCGGGCTGCTGGGACGCGACTTCAGGTACCGAAGGTTCGCGCGGCAGGCCAACGGACAGATCCTGTGGGCCACGACGGCGGGAGACGGGGATCCTGAGGCCCCATCCTTCGGGCGGGCAGGTCGGACCTACAACGTGATCGACTCCAGACAGACGTACCTGCAGGCCTTGCTGGCTCAGGCGCTTCGAACGCTTGGCCACCGGTCGGAGGCCGAGCGGTCGATCCACTTCTCGTACGAGATGGTCGCGCTGTCCCACGCGACGGCGCGGGAACTCGGTGAGCGCGCAGCCGCGGAGGCCGAGGAAGGCAAGCCGTTCGTGGAGGTATCAGGGCGCAGGGGGCTGGGCGTCAAGATCGACGATCTCCTCGACCTGCTCACCACCAAGGCGTGCGCGGAGGTGACCAAGCGAAACCCAGATTTCTCGGCCGAGCACGCGCGGGCGACCGGCGCCCAGATCGCCGTGGGGGCCATCCGCTATTTCATGTTGAAGTTCTCGCGTGGCAAGCTCATCGTGTTCGACATGGAGGAGGCGCTGAGCTTCGAGGGGGAGACGGGACCCTACCTCCAGTACGCGGTCGTCCGCGCGACCAATATCCTGCACAAGCTGCGGGAACGCGAGGGCCTCTCGGAAGCGGACCTGGCCGAGAGCCTGGCGCCAGCGTCGGCCGACGAGCTTTCCGGCGTCCCCGGCGAGGCCGACACCCACGATCTGTGGCGGCTCGTGTTCGAAGCCGCCCGGCTCGACGACATCGTCGAGCAGACCGTGCGGGCCACGGAGTTCTCGATCCTGGCGAAGTATGCGTTCGGCCTTGCGCAGATCTTCAACGGCTTCTACCACAGGTATCCCGTCCTGGGCGAGGAGGACGGCGACAGAAAAAGGTGGCGCGCTGCGGGGGTCGCCTACTTCCGGCGGCAGCTCACGCGCGCCCTCGCCTTGATGGGCATCGAAGTGCCGCCCCGGATGTAGCCATGCCGATTATCGGAGTGACCGCGTGCCGCAAGCTGGAAGACTACCGTCAGGCGATACTTCACGCCGGCGGAGAGGTTCGCATACTGGAGCGCTCGGCAGAGGTCGGGGCCGCGCTTGTCGCCGTCGACGGCCTCTTGTTGACCGGCGGCGAGGACCTTTCGCCTGCGAGCTACAGCGAGCAGACGCACCCGTCGGTCGTCGACGTGGATCCGGCGCGTGACGAGTTCGAGCTGGCGCTGGTCGCCGAAGCCAGGCGCCGCGAGCTGCCCATCCTCGCCATCTGCCGGGGCGTGCAGGTGCTCAACGTCGCGTCGGGCGGGTCGCTCGTGCAGGACATTCCTACGCAGGTCACCGGCGCGCTGGCGCACAAGCTTGCCGTGCCACCTCACCAGCCCTACGAGCTGGCCCACGAAGTCTGGCTGGAGAAAGACTCGCTACTCGGGCGCCTGATGGGCGAGAGATTGAGCGGCGCGGACACGTGCGAGGTGAACAGCCGCCACCATCAGGCGATCAAACAGGTCGCGCCCGGGTTCGAGGTGTCGGCCACCGCCCCCGATGGGGTCATCGAAGCCATCGAAGATCCGCGAGCGCCCTTCTGCCTCGGTGTTCAGTGGCACCCGGAAAACTTCTGGCGAACAGGCGAATTCAGGCCGCTCTTCGAGGGGTTCATCGCCGCCGCCGCGTCGAAGCAGGCGTAGTCGTGGCCCTGTCGAACACCACCACCGTCTCTACGTGCGGGGTATTGGGAAACAGATCGAACCCCTCGACCAGCCGCAGCGCGTAGCCGCCGTCGATCAGGGCTCGTGCATCCCGTGCCAGCGTGGCCACGTCGCAGGACACGTACACAAGCCGCGACGCGCCCATAGCGACCACGCCATCGAGCGACCGGCGGGACAGGCCAGTACGGGGTGGGTCGACAATCACTATATCGGGGGCCACAGGGTGCCCGGCGACGAACGCTTCCACCGCCTGGGGCAAGACGGTCACGGGAGCGCCAGCGCTGGCTGCATTGGCCTCGAGGTCCACGCTCGATGCCCAGTTGCCTTCCACGGCTCGCACGCTGGCCCTGCGCACGCTCGCAGCCGACACCGAGAACAGGCCGACGCCCGCATACAGATCCACGACATCGGCACCTTCATCGATCTGATCGAGGACGCAGGATAGCAGGCGACCCAGCAGGTACCGGTTGGATTGAAAGAACGACAGCACGTGGCGGCGGAACTGCAGCGCGTCGTGGCCGATCGACACGGTGTCGGACACGAATGGGCTGCCGCCCACGACAACGGCCGCAAGCTCGGGAGGCGCCACGGCGGTCGGAGCACTGATCGTGATGCCGGTCACGTCCATCTGCACGAGCGGTGTCAGAAGGTCCGGCCGGAGGGCGGCTGAGGCCTCGAGATGGAGCACACGCTGGGACGCCTCGACGTTCTCGGACAGCTCGATCTCGGTGATCGCGTCGATGCCGAGGGACCGAAGGCCGGCGTGCAGCCGCTCGACGGCCGCGCATGAGGCTGGCAGGAGCTGTCGAGTGGCCCGGGCGTCGCAGATCTCGTGGGTGCCTTCGCGGAAGAAGCCGAGCCGCCCGCCGCGGACGTGGAAGCGCGCCCGCATGCGGTAGCCCTCCTCTGGTGACGCGATGATGCGCACCGGGGCCGGGAGGCCAATCCGCCCCACGCGAGCGAAGGCGTCGGCGATGACCTGAGCCTTGAGGTCGATCTGGCGCGCGTGGCGGATGTGGCCGTACAGGCAGCCCCCACAGGCCGGATCCGCGCCAAACTCACGGCGGTCCGGCGACGCGTGGTCCACGTCCACCACGGAGGCAAACACGACGCCCTTGCCGATCCGCTCGACGCGCGCCGTGACCTGTTCGCCCGGAATCGCCCCGGCGACCAGGACGATCTGTCCGTCGGCCCTCGCGATCATGCGGCCGCCCGCGGCCGGCTTTTCGACGATCAGCCTGGGGAGCAGTTGGCCCGGCGACAGAAGAATGTCCACCTTGGTGCTCCCGAGACCCTTATACTCCCCGCTGATCGTGGGCCGCGGCCCTGTTGCCAGGACAGGAGTACACCTCGGGAATGCGAGGAGTGATGGAGACACACGTCAAGGTCGTCGCCGTGCTGCACATGGCCATGGGCGCCCTGGGGATCATTGGCGCGCTGACCCTGGCGCTCATCTTCGGCGGCGTGGCGGGTCTCGTCGGTGCTTCTTCAGATCCAGATACCGCGCTGGCCGTCCCGATCATCGGTCTTGCCGGGGCGGCGCTGGTGGGGTTCATGCTGATCCTGTCGCTTCCCTCTGTCGTCATCGGCGTCGGTCTGTGGCGGCTGAGCGCGTGGGCCCGCGTTGGCGGCATCGTGCTCGGGATCCTCGAGCTGGTCTGGATCCCGATAGGGACGGTCGTCGGCGTCTACACCGTGCTCGTGCTGTTCGCGCGGGACACCGAGCGCCTGTTCGCCGCGGGCGCGCGATCCCCCGTCACGTGAACGCGATCGTCGGCAGGCCGCTCCGCTCGCGCATCGCGCGGTCGACGGCGGCCGCGCGGACGCGTGCGAAGGCACCCTCTGTCATCTGCTCGCGAAACGCCGCGAGGTCCTCGTCCGCTTGACGCTCGAGGAGCCGGCGAAGGTCGTCCGGCACCAAGGCCCGCGCCGCCTGAAGCAGTTGCGCGTCCAGATCGGCGAGCCGCGCAATCACCGCCCGTCGCGGCTCGCCGCGCAGGGGCCGCGTTGAGCGTGCGACATCGAGTTCGCGCGACACCGAGTCCAGCACCGCGTCGAAATCCGGCCCGATCGTGCCTGCGGCTCGGGCGTCGGTCAGCCTCAGCAGCACTCGTTCCAGATGAGCCGGCAGCGAGGGGCCGCGGCGGACCTTCCTGTCGCTGTCTCCATCTGCCCAGCCTGCGTCCGCTGCCGTCCGCGCGGTCAGGCCTGTGGCGCGGCGCCACTGGTCGAAGGCGTCGAGTACATCAGCTTCGCAGAAGTCGATGCGGACGGGGCGCCGCCGCGGGCCGCTGCGGTAGTACCGCTCGAAATACCGGTCGATGCCGCCAAACGCGATCTTGAGCGGGACACCCTCGGCGGCCCACCGCGACACCAGGTCGAAGGCTGGTCCGACGACGCGAATCAGATGACCGTCGTTCTTCTGGCACAGGTATCGTTCGATCTCGCGGCAATAGGCGGCGGGCTCGACGGTCACGTTCCTTGTGCCTTCTGATTTCGCTCCCAGACGATCCGCAGTCCCTTGAGCGTGAGATCGATGTCGACGTGATCGAACACGCCGGTTTCCGGCGCGATGACAGCCGCCAGCCCGCCGGTCGCGATCGACACGGCCTGTCCTCCGAGCTCGCCGTTGATTCGGCGAACCAGACCCTCCACCATGGCGACGTATCCATAGAACAAGCCGGATTCCATCGCCCCGATCGTGGTGCGGCCCACGACGGTGGCCGGCTTGCGAACCTCGATCCGCGGGAGCCGGGCCGCGCGCTGGAACAGCGCCTCGGCCGAGATCGAGACGCCCGGACAGATGGCGCCGCCGAGATACTCGCCCGCAGCGCTGACGGCATCGAGCGTCGTGGCCGTGCCGAAGTCGCACACGACGAGAGGCCGGCCGCCGTCACCGAACTGATCGTAGGCGGCGATGGCGTTCACGACGCGGTCGGCGCCCACCTCGAATGGATGCTCACAGAGAATCGGCATGCCGGCGTTCCGCGCGGGGTCGACGACGAGCGGCGTCCGACCGAACGAGCGTTCGGCCATCGCCGCGATCGTGCCCGTGAGCGGCGGCACGACGGACCCGACGACTACCCCTGTCACCAGCGACCGGGCGGTGAAGGCACGCCCGAACAGTCCGTCAACAAGGAGTCCAATCTCGTCCGCCGTTCGTTCTCTCACCGTCTGCAGCCGCCAGCTGTGAACGAGCGCGGGGCCGTCGAACACGCCGAGGACGGTGTTCGTGTTGCCGACGTCGATGGCCAGGATCATTCCCACACCACCTCACCTCCCACGATGCGTTCGATGCGATCGCCGACGCGAACCAGGAGCGCGCCCATCGAATCGAGGCCCGAGGTGATGCCGGACTCCGTGCCGCGCGGCGTCGTCCACCAGACACGAGCCCCCACGTGCCCGGGCGCTCGCGCACGCCAGCCGTCGAGGATAGCATCGAATCGCCCGTCGAGCAGGTCGTCATACCGGCTGTCTCTTATACACATCTCCGAGCCCACGAGACTAGGCATGATCTC
>CAZCEL010000092.1:0-12934 GCA_964497175.1 uncultured Bifidobacteriaceae bacterium | reverse complement strand
CAAGTACTTCATCGACGACCTGTACGACGCCTTGATCGTCAGGCCGACACGGCTCGTGTCCGAGAAGTTTCTCTGGAGGGCCGTCGACGTCAGGGCCGTCGACGGCGCGGTCAACCTCGTTGGTCGGTCGACGATCCATCTGGCTGAGCGTCTGCGCCGCATGCAGACCGGCTCGGTCCGCTCGTATGCCGCGTCACTGCTCTTCGGCGTGGTACTGGTCCTGGGATACTACTTGTGGCGTTTCCCATTCTGAGCTCTCTCATCGCGCTGCCAGTCGCCGGCGCACTGATTCTCCTGCTCATTGGAGACGATGAGAGAGGATCACGCCTGATCCGGCAGGTGGCGCTCGTCGTCTCGGTGCTGGTCTTTGCCCAAGCCCTGCTCCTCTGGTGGCGGTTCGATCCCGGCTCGGCCGAGTTCCAGTTTGCCGAACGATACGCGTGGATTGCGGTCTTCAACATCAACTACGCCGTGGGCGTGGACGGCATCAGCCTGCTGCTCGTGGTGCTGGCGGCGTTTCTCACGCCGCTGGCTCTTCTGAGCGCCTGGGACTCGGTCCCGACGAAGGTCCGCGCGTTCTCGGCCAGCGTGCTCCTGCTCGAAGCGGCCATGATCGGGGTCTTCGTCTCGACCGATCTGTTTCTCTTCTACGTGTTCTGGGACGCCATGTTGATCCCGATGTACTTTCTCATTGGCGTCTGGGGCTACGAGCGGCGCGTCTACGCCGCCGTGAAGTTCATCCTCTATACCGTCGCAGGCAGCGTGCTCATGCTGCTCGCGATCCTCGGTCTGGGCGCGCTGCACGCGTCGGCGACCGGCACCTACTCGTTCGATCTCGCGTCGATTCAGGCCCTGCAGATTCCCGCCCGGCTCCAATTCTGGTTCTTCCTGGCGTTCGCGATTGCCTTCGCGATCAAGGTGCCCGTCGTGCCGTTTCATACCTGGCTGCCGGACGCGCACGTCGAAGCGCCGACGGCCGGCTCGGTGATTCTGGCCGGCGTGCTGCTGAAGATGGGGGCCTACGGTCTGGTGCGGTTTGCGTTCCCGCTGTTTCCTGCGGCCGCGTCGTTCTTCGCCCCGTATCTTGCGCTGCTCGCCGTGGCGGGCATCATCTACGGCGCCCTGGTCGCGATGGTGCAGCCGGACATGAAGAAGCTCGTGGCGTACTCGAGCGTCAGCCACCTGGGCTTCGTCGTGCTCGGCATCGCGGCCATGAACACGCAGGGCGTTCAGGGGGCCACGTATCAGATGCTCAGTCACGGCGTCAGCACCGGCGGCCTCTTTCTCATCGTCGGCATGCTTGCCGACAGGCGGCACACCCGGTTGATCGCCGACTACGGAGGGCTGAAGAGCGTCACACCCCGGCTGGTGGCCGCGTTTCTCGTTGTGACGCTGTCCTCGATCGGCTTGCCCGGTCTGAACGGCTTCGTGGGGGAGTTCCTGATCCTGCTCGGCGCCTTCAAATGGGAGCCGCGTTTGGCCGCCCTTGCCGCCGCCGGTGTCGTGCTGTCGGCGGTCTACATGCTGTGGATGTTCCAGCGCGTCAACTATGGACCAGTCGCCGAGCCCAACGCGGGGTTGAGCGATCTCACGCGCCGCGAGTGGGCGCAGGTCGTGCCCATCATCGCGGCGGCCTTGCTGATGGGCATCCTTCCCAACCTGTTTCTCGGTCCGATGCAGCCGTCGGTCGACCGAGTCATCGATCAGGTGCGCCGCGGCGCTCCCCCCGAGGTGCAGGTGCATTACGACGGACGGGGGAGCGGGCGGTGAGCATGCTCTCGGGCCTCAACGCCGTGGTGCCGATGATGTGCGTAAGCGCCGCAGCCATCGCGGCGATGACCGCCGAGGCGTTCCGAGCGCCGGGCGAACGGACGCCGATCGCGCCGCTCGGGGCGATCGGGCTCATCGGGGCAGCCGCCGCGGCGGTGTTGCTGTGGAACCGGGGCGCCACGAGCTTCGGCGTGGTGACGGCCGACAACTTCGGGTTGTTCCTCACGCTCGTGCTCGCGCTCATCGGGCTGTTGTCGCTCGCCGTCTCGGCGCCCGAGGTCGATCGCGGGCGGCTGCCGTCGGGGGAGTACTACGCGCTGATGTTGTTTGCGATCGGCGGGATGATGCTGATGGCGACGGCATCCGATCTGCTCCTGATCTTTCTCGCGCTCGAAATCCTGTCGCTCGCCGTGTACGTGCTGACCGGCATCCGCCGCGACCGCCCGGCTGCGACCGAGGCCGCGTTCAAGTACTTTCTGCTGGGCGGGTTCGCCAGCGCCTTCTTCCTCTACGGCATCGCGCTGACCTACGGCGCGACCGGCGAAACCCGGCTGGACCGCATCGCCGCCCTCGTCGCGCGCCAGCCGGCCTCGCCGTCGGCGATGCTGCTCGGCGGCGTCGGGCTCATGCTGGTCGGGTTCGCCTTCAAGGTGTCTGCGGTCCCATTCCATATGTGGACACCCGACGCCTACGAGGGTGCGCCGGCCCCGGTGGCGGGCCTCATGTCCACGGGGGTCAAGGCGGCTGCCTTTGCGGCGTTCGTGCGGGTGTTCCTCTCCACGCTCGATCCGCTGCGCGGCCACTGGAGCGCCCTGGTCTGGGCGGTGGCCGCAGCGACCATGATCGTCGGCACCCTGGCAGCCGTGGCGCAATCGAATGTCAAGCGGATGCTCGCGTACTCGAGCATCGCCCATGCAGGGTACCTGCTCGTCGCGCTGGTGTCCGCCAACGACCTCGGCGTCGGCGCGATGTTGTTCTACCTGTTCGCGTACGGGGTGACCAACGTCGGCGCCTTCGGTCTCGTGGGGCTGCTCGGTGCGACCGGCCGGTCGAACGATCAGATCGCGGACTATGCCGGTCTCTGGTACGACCGGCCGCTGCTGGCCGTGCTGATGACCGTATTCCTGCTGTCGCTGGGGGGCTTTCCTCCGCTCGGCGGATTCGTCGCGAAGTGGTACGTCTTTGCGTCGGCCATCGAGGCTGGCAACACGGGCCTGGCCGTCATCGGCGTGCTGACCAGCGTCGTGTCGGTCTTCTTCTATCTGCGGATCGTGGTCGCCATGTACATGACCAGGGCCGAAGCCACCGACATTCCGCCCGTGCCGCGCGCGGCCGGTCTTGCGCTCCTCGCGTCGGCCGCGCTGGTCGCGTATCTCGGTCTGCTGCCGTCGCGCGTCATCGAGTGGGCCGCGGCATCAGCCGGTGCGCTCCGCTGAACTTCTAGTACTATTGTCCCTCACCGATGTCGCCGGATCCGCCCAAGTACCGTCCGCTGGAACGGTTCTGGCCGTACGCGGACCTGCCGGAGAACCCGACCGACGAGGAACTGGCCGCGCTCGACCCCGAGCTCCACGAGGCGCTGTTCGGATCGCAGCCCCGGCCCTTCTCGATCACACTGGTGTTTCCACGACTGGACGTGCCGAACTTCGATCGCGCCCTCGAGCTCGCCCGAGGGTCGGCCGAGTTTCGCGAGACCGGGCACGGCGACCAGCACCGGTACCGCGGGCGCTTCTGGTCCAGCCATGCCGCCCAGCTCCGCGAGCTGTTTCTCATCGTGGGGTCCTCGGACGCGACCGAGGTGCTGATCGATGATCGGCCCCTCCCGTACGCCCGCGAGCTCTGGTTGCCGCTGGTCTGGTGTCTGTTGTTGCGGTGACCGGTGCCGGCAACCCCACTCGTACAGGATCTCAACCGGCTCGAGGCGGAGCTCAAAAAGCTCGAGGTCGAGTACAACATGTTCTTCGCGGGGCGGCTGCCGAGGCCGCCGTGGGAAACGCGCGGGCTCGTCGAGGCGCTCGTCAAACAGTACGATCGCACGCACATTTCCAACTACGCCGAACGGTTCCGGTTCTCAACCCTGCAGTCGCGGTTTGCGACCTTCGTGGACCTGTGGGACCGGGGCCAGCGCGCGCGCGAGGAAGGACGGCCCGGACCGTTCCCGCAACAGGCCGAGAGCCGAACGCCGAGGCGCGCCGCGGACCGCATCGTCCACGTCGCATCGTTTCGTGATCCGATGAGTGAAATGGACAAACTTCACGAGCTCTACGAATCGGTGGCCCAAGCCCGGCGGGACGTCGGTCAGGACCCGGTGCCGTTCCACAAGTTCACGCACCTGGTCAAGGCCCAGGTCGCAAAGTTGAAGGAAGAGGGGAGTGCTGAGGTCGCGTTTCGAGTTGCCGTGAAGGGCGGCAAGGTGAACTTTACGGCGAGAGCGCTGAAGGGCGTGAGGTAGGAGCCGGACGCCTCCACGCGAGGCGTCCGGTCCGGAGTGCGGGATTAGATTTTGGTGACGTTGCCGGCCTGAGGACCCTTGGGACCGTCAACGATCTCGAATTCAACAGCCTGACCCTCCTCGAGCGACCGGAAGCCGTCGCCCTGGATGGCCGAATAGTGCACGAAGACGTCGCTGCCGCCGTCGCGCTCGATGAAACCGTACCCCTTGGCGTTGTTGAACCACTTGACCTTGCCTGTGATGCGCATCGTTCTGTTCCCTGCTTGCTGTGACGTCGGCACGGTGCCGCGTCGGTGAACCGACCCCGAACGGTCGTGCGTGCCGGCTCATGCCGGCATCGAGACCGAGGGAGCAAAAAAAAAGGCCGCGTCCTGCGGCCTTTCCCTTACGGCGCCAGGCCCGCCCGGCGTCAGTGGTGATAATACTGGAACTGCCCTCACCATGCCAAGAGCCCTGCTGAGCGTGTCCGACAAGACCGGTCTCGTTGATCTTGGACGCGGCCTGGTTGCCCGAGGCTTCGAGCTCATCTCCACCGGCGGCACCTCGCGCGTCCTCGCTGAGGCCGGACTGGCTGTGACCAGCGTCTCGGCCGTCACCGGCTTCCCGGAAATGATGGACGGGCGCGTGAAGACCTTGCACCCGGCCGTCCATGCCGGGATCCTGGCGCGGCGTGACCGCGCCGACGATCTGGCCGCACTTGGCCGGCACGGCCTGGGCCTCATCGACCTCGTCGTGGTGAACCTCTATCCGTTCGTGCGCGCGGCCTCGAACCCGTCGATGCCGTTTGACGGGCTCATCGAGGAGATCGACATCGGCGGGCCGTCGCTCGTGCGCGCGGCTGCCAAGAACTTCCGTGGTGTCCTGGTCGTGGTCGATCCGGCGGACTATCCGGCGCTGCTGGCCGCGCTCGATGAGGGACCGTCGCTGGCCTTCCGATTCGGCATGATGCGCAAGGCGTTCGCGCACTCGGCCGCGTACGATGCCGCGATCGCCCGCACGCTCGGAACATGGTCCCTCGCCGGCGACCTCTTCCACCGAGGCGGTGCTTCCGAGCAATCGTCGCCGTTCGCGAGCAGGCTCGACCTGTCGTTCGACAAGGTCCGGGACCTCCGATACGGCGAAAATCCTCACCAGCGTGCAGCCTGGTACAGCGGTGGTGTGAACGCGGCGTCGCCAGGGTCGGTCGCGGGCTTCGGTGCGGCGAACGTCCTTCAAGGCAAGGAGCTCTCGTTCACGAACCTGCTCGATCTGGACGCGGCCGCCCGCATTGTGGTGGAGTTTGCCGAGCCCGCGGCGGCCGTCATCAAGCACACCAACCCGTGCGGAGCCGCCACAGGCGACTCACTGATCGAGGCCTACGTGCGTGCCCGCGATGCCGACGCCCTCGCCGCGTTTGGTGGCATCGTCGCGCTGAATCGTCCGATCGATCGGGCCACCGCGGACGCCTTGACGTCGACCTTCATCGAGGCCGTGGTGGCGCCCGCTGTAGCCGACGATGCCCGCGAGATCCTGGCCCGAAAGGGCAACTTGCGTGTCGTCGTCGCCGACTGCGGGACGAGGAGGCCCATCGAGTACGACGTCCGCACCATTCTCGGCGGAGCGCTGGTGCAGGAGCGCGATCGGGTGGACGAAGCCGAGCGGCCCTGGACGGCCCAGGAGGTCGGCGAGGGGCTTCGCGTCGTCACGCGAAGGCCGCCGACCGAGGGGGAATGGCAGGCCCTGCGCTTCGCCTGGCGGATCTGCGCGCATCTGAAGTCCAACGCCGTGATCTTCACCGACGCGACTCGGACGCTGGCGGTCGGGGCCGGACAGATGAGCCGTGTCGACGCGGTCAACGTCGCGGTCATGAAGGCCGGATCGCCAGGTGGCAACGCCTCGTCTCCACTCACGGGTTCGGTTGCCGCGTCCGATGCGTACTTCCCGTTTCGGGATGGACTCGATGCCGTCGCCCGGGCGGGAGCAACCGCCGTGGTCCAGCCAGGTGGATCGCGTCGAGACGAGGAAGTGATAGCGGCCGCCGATGAGCACGGGCTGGCGATGGTGTTTGCCGGACGGCGGCACTTCCGACACTGACGCTGTTCCTGCCACGAAACTCGCAGTCTTGCTGCACTGCGCTTGGAGGGACGAGGGAAACGAAACCGAGACCGGGGGCGACCGAGCCACCTGGCGCGCGCCGTGGGCGCGGTTGTGGCCCTCAGTCCGGCGCGTCCGGCATGTAGTGCAGGAGCGTCTGCCAGCCGTCGAGGCGATGGCCGGTCGTCTTCTCGTGTGCCTCGCGCCTCCGCATCGCCTCGGACAGCGTCGGATAGTGCGACTCGAGCACAACCTGCATTTCCTCGTCCGGCATTCTGGCTATCGAAAACACCCACTCGATCCCGAATTCCCGCAGATCGCGTCCCGACACCGCTGCAACGTCCTGCAGCCTGGCCCGCAACGCGTGATTATCGGCCTGCCGGGCGACTCGGAGGGCGCGTACGATTCTCAGGCATTCGTCACAGCGCCAGGCTGCCGGCATATTCTGCGTTCCTTCAGTCGACACTGACCTGTCCTGGAACGATCGCAGCGGGAGCCGACGCGATCAGAACGGCGTGAACACTCTCATCGGGGTGACATTGCCCTGCTCGTCGTAGACCGCCCGCTGATAGCGGCCGGACCATCGATCGTACACCACGATGACCCTGCCTTCGTCGCCGACGACGCGCCAGTCGTAGCGCGGGAAGACGGCGTGGAGGATCACGCCGAGGGCCAGCAGGCCCGCAAGCACGTAGCCGACAATGGTACCGCGTACTGAGCTGAGCACGGGGTCACGAGTCGGGTCTGCCACGCCGCGCCTCCTTTTGACTACCGCCTGGGTCCCAAGAATATCCGCGTTTCGCTCTGCGCGGTCGCCGTGCGTCGCTGGTCCATTGGTCGCGCCGGCCGCTCAGGCAGGTCTCGCAAACGCCTCGATCAACTCCTCGGGCGACGCCGTCGCCGGACCGAACCTGCCGACGACGATGCCGGCGGCCTGGTTGGCGAGCCAGGCGGCTTCTGCCAGCGTCGCGCCGGCCGAGAGGCCGAGCGCCAGCGTGGCGATGACCGTATCCCCGGCGCCCGTCACGTCGGCCACCTCGCGGGCGGTCGCCGGGATGGCGCCCGCAGCGTGATCGCTCGACAGGTACATCCCGAGCTCGCCTCTGGTCAACAGCACCGCGTGGCAGCGGACGCGCGAGCGGAACGCCGCGGCTGCCGCGGGCACGTCTTCGTCGGATCGGATCTGGCAGTGTGTAGCGGCCTCTGCCTCGGGCTGGTTGGGCGTCAGGACGGTCGCACCCGCGTAGAGGTCGAGATGAGGAATCTTGGGGTCGACCAGCAGCGGGCGGGCCGCCGAGACCGTCGCCACCAGCAGTCGCATGACCGCGGCCGTCATCGTGCCCTTCAGATAATCGGAGGCCACGACCGCGGAGGCGCCCGAGGCCAGCCGATCGACGTGCTCGACGACGCGGCGCTCGGTCGCCGGATCGAGATCGGACTGTTCCTCGTAGTCGATGCGCGCGACCTGCTGGTTTCGATCGGTCACGATGCGAACTTTTTCGGTTGTGCGGCGCGAGGGGTCGCTGATCAGGGCATCCACCGGGATCCGATGGCCCATCAGCTCGCGGCGAATCCGACCGGCCGCCCGATCGGCACCCACAACGCCAACCAGTGAGACGCGAGCGCCGAGCGCCGCCAGGTTGCGAGCGACATTGGCGGCGCCGCCCAGTGTCGCCTGTTCGGATCGAAATCGCACCACGGGGACCGGGGCCTCGGGCGAGATGCGGCTGACCGTTCCGGCGATGAACCGGTCGAGCATGACGTCGCCGACGACCAGTACCGGCAGACCGCGGAACGCCGTGACGAGGGCCCGGGCACGATCGGGATGGAGAGGCCCGAGCCTCATGCAGCCGCGTCGGCCCTCATCGGGCGTCGAGCCGCGAACGGCAGCGAGACGAGCAGGAGAAACAACATGAGGAACTCGGAGTCGCCAAAGTTGTATTCGAACATGCCCGCCGCCAGCATGGCCACCACGGCCGCAAGGCCTCCAGCCGCCACGACGCGGTGCGGACCGTCTCGGAACCTGCGCGCCAGGTCCAGGGCGAGCGTGACGACGAACGCGATCCAGAGCGCCAGCGCCGGGAGACCACGCTCGGCGGCGATCTGCATGGGTACGTTGTGCAGGTGCGGGTTGACCTTCTCGACCGCCTCCGGCACGCGGTACTCAGCATACAGCGCCTCGACCATGTCGGGGCCGACCCCGACCAGTGGATGCGCCCGAACCATCTGGACTCCTTCGCGCAGCATGGCCACGCGATCGCGGTTGGTCGCGTCGTTGGGATCGAAGATCGAGACGGCCCGCTGGACCACCGGCGCCGGGATGCGCGGCGCCAGCGCAAACACCAGCGCCGCGGCGACCGGCAGCGTGGCCAGCAGGCGGAAATCCTTGAGGGCGATGAGCACCGCGGCGGCGGCGCAGGCGCCGACCCACGCGCTCCGCGACAGGGTCAGGGCGAGCGCGACCGCCAGGGCGGGCATGGCGAGTGCCGCCCACACCCGCTCGCTCCTGCCGAACAGCACGCGCGCGAACGCTGCGCCGGTCACCAGCATCAGGAGGCCCGAGTACGTCATGTAGTGCCCCAGCGCTCCGCGCGGCCGCTGCCCCAGTTGGTCGTAGTGAAGAAGGCCGTACTGGAAAATCCCGAAGGCGGCACTCGCGGCGCCGACCGACACGATCACTGTCAGCAGCGTCAGACCGCGCTGGCCGGTGAGGAAGTGGAAGGCGACGGGCACGATGAGGAACAGGACCAGCTGCTTCGAATCGGCGAAGCTCGCGCGTGGGTCCGCCGAGAACGCCGACGACACCAGCGTCGCCGCCGCGTACCCGGCCAGCGGCCAGAAGAAACGCGGGACTTCGATCCGCCATCCTCGCACGGCCATGGTCCCCACGAACGAGAGGACGGCTATGGCCAGGAGCGATTGTGCGACCGCGATCGAGATCTGGAGCGCAGCGGCGAACCCGAACAGCGACAGGAGTCCTACGACCTCGAGGCGGTCGCCGAGCGATGGAGCCGACGGAGGTGAGGAAACCGCGGCCCGGGCGTCCATCATGTCTCACATCTTAGCTGCAGTCGCCGCCTCCGCTGGCCCGGTGCACGGCTCAGCTGCGGACAGCACGCGTTGGGCGGCCGCAGCGACCTGTCCGGGCGGGATCCACGTGAGGCAGCGAAAGTCGCCGGGAGCGCAGACCCGCTGGTTGCAGGGGCGACAGGAAAGCCCCGCCGTCTCGATCGCGCACGAGGGCCAGGCCACCGATCGCCACGGCGCCGAGCGGGCGGGCAGCGTGGGCCCGTACAGGGCGACGATCGGCGCGCGGCTGGTCGAGACCACGTGCATCGGTCCGCTGTCGCCCCCGATGAACACGGCGGCGCGCTCTGCCAGCGCCCGGATCTCAGCCAGCGAGAATTCGCCGCACGCCAGCAGGCGGCCCTGTTCGGCCGCCGGGAGACGTCGCGCCATATCGGCGTTCACCCGTTGTGCCCCGTCGCGGTCCGACGGCCCCGAGGTGACGACGATGCGGTTGCGCGCGTCGGCGGTGGCCAGCGCCGCGCCGACTTCGGCAAACGATTCGATCGGCCAGCGGCGGAAGGGGTTGCCGGCGCTCACGTGGATCACCACCAGGCGGTCGGAGGGCGTGACCCCGGCCCGGGTGAGGCGCTCGGCGACACGGGCGGAGGCCGCGGCCTCGACCGGCATTTCGACCGGACAGCGGTCGGCGTCAAGCCGCGCGATCCCGAGCGGCTCGAGGAGGTCCCACTGGTTCTCCACCGAGTGGCGCGGCTGCAGCCCGCGGGCCCGCCGTACCCGCTGGGTGTACATCCAGGCGCGGCCCGCGATGTCGTAGCCGATCCTCGTGCGCGCGCGGCTCAGCCACGTCAGCATCGACGCCCGTGGCCCGCCGTGAAAATCGATTGCGAGGTCGTACCGCGCTCGTCGGAGGCGACGACCCAGTCGGAGGTCGGCGATTACCCCGGCCGCCCCTTTCACTCGGGGGGCCACGATCACGTCATCGAGATGGGGGCTCGCGGCAACGACTGGCGCTGCCGCCGGTTCGACAAGATAGGAAAGGTGAGCGTGGGGGAAGTGCTCGCGGAGCGCACGAACCGCCGGCGTCGTGAAAACGACGTCGCCGATCTGACGGAGTCGGACGAGAAGGATCCTCAATCTGGTTCGATCGTGGCTTCGTCAATCAGCATGATCGGGATGTCGTCCTTGATGGCGTACACACGTTTGCACGTGGCGCACTTGAGCGCGGTGCCGTCCTTGACCAGCGTCACGGGTGTCTTGCAGTTGGGACATGCGAGAATGTCGAGCAATTCCGGGTCGACGGGCATTGCGGCAATATATGACACTCACTGCTTTTTGTGGAACAATTCGACCTGTATGAGAACAGCTGCGTTGATCGCCGTCCTGGCCACCGTCACGCCGGGCGCCGCGGCCGCACAAGGCGCGGGCATCGCGGGCCAGGCGACGCCGTCCACATCGGATCGGATCGCGGAGGCCTACGACGAGTTCCTCCGGGCGCACCTGCTCGAGCGCGCCAGCGACGTCAACGGCGCCATCGCGGCGTACCGGCGCGCCATGGCCCTGGACCCGTCGGCCGCGGCGATTCCTGCAGATCTGGCGAATCTCTATCTCCAGGAGAATCGCGTGTCGGACGCCGTGGCGGCCGCGGAACAGGCGTTGAAGATCGAGGCGTCGAACCGGGAGGCGCATCGCGTGCTCGGGTTGGCGTACACGGCGATGGCCGCCGCTCCCCAGGGAGGCAATCGCCGGGCGGCGCAGGAAGAGAACGTGTCGAGGGCGATTCAGCATCTCGAGCGGGCCCTCGAGCCGCCGGTTGCCGCGCCCGATGCTGAAGTCCGCGCGTCGCTGGCGCGCCTCTACATCGTGACCGGCAGCCCCGACAAGGCCATCCCGATCCTGACCGAGCTCGTCAAGGAGGCGCCCGGCTGGACCGAGGGGCCGGGCCTGCTCGTCGAGGCGTACTCCGCGGCGGGCCGGAGCGGCGAGGCCATGGCCTGGCTGGAGTCGGCTGCCGCAGAAAATCCGCAGCTGTACTCGACGCTCGGCGACTTCTACGCGCGCGAGCGGCGATGGGCCGATTCGGCAACCGCCTACGAGCAGGCCCTGCAGCGATCGCCGCGCAGCTTCGATCTCCGCGTGCGAATGGCCTCGTCGCTGCTCAACACGGGCAGCCGCGCCGACGTCCTGAAGGCGCGAGACGCGCTGCGCGAAGCGCTCTCCCGCCGCGCCACCGACGAGCGGGCGCTGTACCTGCTGTCGCAGGCGGAGCGGCGTGCAGGGGAATTCGATGCGGCCGAGAAGACCGCGCGGCGTCTGATCTCGCAGAACGCCAGAAACCCCCGTGGTTACCTCGCGCTGGCCGAGGCGCTCGAGGAGCAGCGCCGCTATCAGCTGGTGGTCGATGAGCTGGCTCCCGCGCTCGATGCCTTCCGGTCGACCTCCGACAGCGCGCGCGCGCTGGCCATGCTGCTCCCGCACCTGGGATTCGCGTACCAGGAGCTCGGTCAGTTCGACCGGGCGGTCGCCACCTTCGAGGAGGCCCGCCGGCTGGCACCCGACGATCCCTCGGTCCTCGGCTACCTGATTCAGGCGCAGCTGGCTGCGCGGAACTACTCGGCCGCCGCCGAGCTCGCGCACGCGGCGCGTACCCGGGATCCGGGTGATCTGCGCCTCGCGCGGCTCGAGGCCCTGGCGCTCAGGCGGAGCGGCAGAGTGGACGAGGGTCTCAGGATTCTCGAAGACATGGTGAGCAGGCGCGGCGACGCCCCGGCGGCATATGTCGCGCTGGCCCAGGGATACTCCGACTCGAATCGGGGCGCTCAGGCCGTCAAGGTGCTGCAGGACGCCCAGTCGCGATTTCCTGGCGATTCCTCAATCCTGTTCGAGCTCGGCGCCGTGTTCGAGAAACAGAAGCGATTCGCAGAATCCGAAGCGGCCTTCCGGCAGCTCATCGCGAAGGAGCCCGAGAACGCGCCGGCCCTCAACTACCTGGGCTACATGCTCGCGGACCGTGGCGAGCGGCTCGGCGAGTCGGTGCAGTTCCTGAAGCGCGCGCTCGCCCTCGAGCCCGACAACGGATCGTATCTCGACAGCATTGGCTGGGCGTACTTCAAGGACGGCAAGCTCGACCTTGCGCTCGAGAACCTGCGGCGCGCCGCAGACATGCTGCAGACCAACTCGGTCGTACAAGACCACTTCGGCGACGTGTTGTTCAAGCTCGGTCGCTACGACGAAGCCATCTCCGCATGGGACCGCGCGCTTGGCGGCGACGGCGAGTCGGTCGACGCGAACGATATCGGCCAGAAGATCCGGTCGGCGAGGCAGAAGCTGCCCAGGCGATGACGCGCCCGCGGCTGGGAGGCATGGGCGCGCTGCTGGCCGCGCTGCTGACTGCCTCCTGTGGCGCCGCCCGGCTGAAGCTGCCCGAGGGCCCCGCTGTCCCCGCCGCCGACGCGGCAGACCTCCTGGAGCGGGCCACGACAACCTGCCGCGCGGTTCGGACCCTTACCGCCGAAGTCGCGGTTCGATGATCCGTTGGGGGTCGCCGCATTCGAGCGCGTCTGCTCGCCGGCCTCGAGGCCCCGGGCTCGGCGTACCTCGAAGCAACCGCGC
>CAZCEL010000091.1:0-12959 GCA_964497175.1 uncultured Bifidobacteriaceae bacterium | reverse complement strand
GGCCAGGCGCTGTCGCTTGCGCCGCAGGGACGCGCCAGGCCGCTCCCCCAAGAAGCAGCAGCGCCGCGGCCGCGCCGACCTTGACACGTCGTACACCAGGTGTCATCCATCTATTCGACATAGCTTTCTCTCCTGGGTCGGGATCCCCGACCGCCGTCCCGCGCGGAGCCTCCCCGCTTTTGATCTGTTAGACGTGAGGCGGTCCGCCCCGGTCGGCTGACAGGTAGGGCGAACCGGCCAGGCGAGACACGCGTCTAAGACACGTCGGCGCGGGGACGCTGTACACTATTCGCGTGCCAGCCGGATTGCTCATCATGATGCTCATGGCCGGCAGTACGCAGGACGCGGCCCGTCCGTCGTTCGTCGAGTGGCTGGCGGGGGTTCGGGCGGAGGCCCTGGCCCGTGGCATCCGTGAGGCGATCGTCGCCGAAGCGCTCGACCCCATCGAGGAACCGTTGACAGTCGCCCTCGAACGCGACCGCGCTCAAGCCGAGGTCGTGCTGTCGTTCGAGGCCTACATCTCGCGGAGGCTCTCTTCCACCCTGATCGCATCCGGGCAGAAACAGTACGCCGCGCACCGGGCGGTGCTCGAGGAGGTGGCCGACAGATACGGAGTAGCGGCCAAGATCATCGCGGGAATATGGGGTATCGAATCCAACTTCGGACGGTTCACCGGCATTCGTCCGACCATCGCCGCGCTGGCGACCCTGGCGTGGGATCCGCGACGGTCTGCGTTCTTCAGGGGCGAATTGCTGAACGCGCTCGACATCCTCAACCGCGGCGACATCGACCTCGCACGGATGCGCGGATCGTGGGCGGGTGCGATGGGTCAGCCGCAGTTCATGCCGTCGAGCTATCTACGCTTCGCCGAGGACTTCGACGGCGACGGGCGCCGCGACATCTGGGGATCACCGGGGGATGTCTTCGCGTCGATCGCCAACTACTTGAAGGGCCATGGGTGGAGGCGGGGGGAGACGTGGGGTCTCGAAGTGCGTGTGCCCAGCGAGGTGGCCGGCCGGATTGCCGCGGACATTGGGAGGCGCGACGGCGGGTGTCGAGCCGTGCGGGACATGACCGTCAGGCTCCCGCTTGCCGAGTGGCAGCGGTTGGGCGTTCGCACGGTCGGCGGCGCCGCTCTGGCGACTCTCGATCAGGAGGCCTCACTCGTGTCCGGAGCCAGCCGCCACTTTCTCGTCTACAGGAACTACGACGCGCTCATCGAATACAACTGCGCACATGCGTACGCCATCAGCGTGGGACTGTTGGGTGATCGCGTCGGCCGCAGCAGCACCGCGCCGGGCACCGGGGCCCCTGCGCCAACGCCCGCCCCACGGCCATGACGCCGCTCGAATCCGACGATCGCGGCATTATCGTCGCGTGCCTGAACTGCGGGCAGCGGAACCGACTGGCGTACGACCGGCTCGGCGAGGCGGTCCGGTGTGCCGCGTGCAAGCACGAGATCGGTGCTCCGTCGGCCCCATTGGACATCACCGCCTCGGCCGAGTTCGACCGCCTGATCTCGAAGTCGGCAATCCCCATCGTGGTCGACTACTGGGCCCCGTGGTGCGGTCCCTGCAGGATGGTCGCACCCGAACTGGCAAAGGTGGCGGCGCGAACATCGGGCCGGCTTGTCGTAGTCAAGGTGAACACTGACGTGTTGTCCGATCTGGGCGAGCGGTTCGGCATCAGGTCCATTCCGACGATGGCGGTCTTCGCCGGCGGCCACGAGATCGCGCGCACGACAGGGGCACGCCCGGCGGCGGACATCGAGGCCTTCGTCGAGCGGGCGACCGCCAGGCCTCTGTCCCGAAGCGAGATGGATTTCAATCGCGCTGCCCTGACGAATCGAGCGATCTGGTTCGGCCTTGCTCTTGCCATGGCCATCGGCCCTGCCCGGATGGCGCCGGGGCGGGACGTGGCCGCGGGAGCATCCGCGCAGCCCCGTGCGGCTCCCCGGTTCGACCTCGACGAAGCGACGTTTGCTTACCTGCAGCAGCGGATGACCAGCGGGCGTGACACCTCACGATCGCTGACCGAGCAGTATCTGGCGCGCATTGCCGAGGTTGATCGTCGGGGCCCCTCGCTGAGGAGCGTGATCGAAGTGAATCCGGACGCACTCAGCATCGCCGACGCGATGGACACCGAACGGAAGACACGCGGGCCGAGGGGTCCGCTTCACGGCATTCCCATCCTCATCAAGGACAACATCGCGACGGGAGACCGAATGCTCACGAGCGCGGGCTCCCTCGCCCTTGTCGACGCGCCCGCCCCCGGCGACGCGTTCGTGACCCAACGTCTGCGCGCGGCCGGCGCGGTGATCCTGGGCAAGACGAACCTCAGCGAATGGGCCAACTTCCGTTCGACCCGTTCCTCGAGCGGGTGGAGCGCGCGGGGCGGCCAGACCAGGAATCCGTACGCACTCGACCGCAGCCCATCCGGTTCGAGCTCGGGCTCCGGCGTGGCGGTCGCGGCCAACCTCGCCGCCGCGGCCATCGGAACCGAGACCGACGGGTCGATCGTGTCGCCGGCGAGCAACAACGCGCTCGTCGGCATCAAGCCCACGCTTGGTCTCGTGAGCCGCACCGGTATCGTGCCGATCGCGTTCAGCCAGGATACAGCCGGGCCGATGACGCGGACAGTGGCCGATGCGGCCGTGCTCCTCACCGTCATCGCCGGCACCGATCGCGCCGACGCGGCGACGATGTCCGCCGACACCCGCCGCGCGGCGGACTATGCAGCCTTTCTCGCCGCGGACGGCCTGGACGGCGCCCGGATCGGCGTGGTCCGCACACGGCTCTTCGGCTCCAGCGCCGCCGCCGATCGGCTGGCCGACGCGGCCATCGCGGTCATGAAGGCGCGAGGCGCGGTGATCGTGGATCCAGCAAACATTCCGACCCTTGGGGCGTTCGACGACGAGGAGCTCGAGGTGCTGCTCTACGAATTCAACACCGGCCTCAACGCCTACCTGGCGGGGCTCGGTCCGAAGACATCGGTGCGATCGCTGTCGGATCTGATCGCGTTCAATCTCAAGCGCAGCCGGGAAGAACTGCCGTACTTCGGCCAGGAGCTTCTGGAGATGGCCGCGAGGCGGGGACCCGCGGCGACTGCGGCCTACCAGCGCGCGCTCGCTGCGGGCCGGCAGATGGCGCGCCGCGACGGCATCGATGCCGTGATGACCAGATACAAGCTCGACGCCCTGGTAGCACCGACCGGAGGCCCGGCGTGGCTGATCGACCTGGTCAACGGCGATGGCGGGACGGCCTTTGCGCCCTCGCCCTCAACGGTCGCGGCAGTTGCGGGCTACCCGCACATCACCGTGCCGATGGGGTTCTACCGCGGGTTGCCAATCGGTCTGTCGTTCATCGGCCGGGCTTGGAGTGAGCCCCTGCTGATCACGGTCGCCTACGCCTACGAGCAAGCGACGAAACATCGGCGGCCGCCGACCTTTGCGGCAACTGCGGATTTGCGCGACCGGTAGCCACGCCGAGACGACGTCAGGCTGGACTCTGCCAGACGGCCCGACCGACAAGGAACGGCCCCAACCGCTCCAGATAGAGCGATGTCTGCTGCGTCTTCCGCATGGCCTGGACGATCGCGGACAACGGATACAGATCCTTTCCGAGCAGGCCCACGACGAAGTCGTTGTCGTCTTTGTCCAGCCCGTGGCAGGCCAGGCGGACGTCGTGCGCGTAATCGCCGGCGCCAAACGACATGCCGATGGCGCCATGTTCGGCGAGAATGACACGCTGCTCGTCGGCGGGCAGCTGCGCGAACCGGCCGCTCCGCCGAAGCGGGTACCAGACAGCCCACCTCCAGGCGGGATTCAACACGGTTCGCCGGGGCCGGTCGAGCAGCACCTCGACCAGGTCGGGCTCGTAGCCGAGTGCGTAGGTGCGCCCGAGCATGGTGTATTCGGCCTTCTGTGTCAGCGGCGAAAACGGCGGCGTGTTCACGAGCAACCGCACGCGGTCCAGAAACACCGCCGGGTCCCGACCGAGCGTCAAGAGCGCGATACCACGAGGATCGTTCACGTCCTCGTAGAGCACGCCGGTGACGTCCGCGCCGGCAAGCGCGTCGCGCAAGGGGCGCGTATCCGTGCAGCCGCCAAACGCGAGCAGCTGCATGAAGAGACGATCGTCCAACCGCTGCGGCTGTCCGTTCTTCAGACCGCCCCTTTCGCTCAGGTCCGGTGGTTCGGGCCCCCGGCGGTGTTGCGGTACATCGGTCATGTGCGTGTCATGCGGCGTGCAGGTTGCGTCGGGTGGACGCGCTGCGCCACGAGTATAAGCTGTGCGCCGGGCGGTTGCTTGCGTTCGCCGGGCCCCAGGGTATAATTCCCCGGTTCTGGCCACCTCGGAGACGCGCCCCTGACGATCGACGGAGATTCGCGAGCATGCCCTTCATCATCACCGACCCCTGCATCGAGACCAAGGATACCGCCTGCGTCGACGTCTGCCCGGTCGACTGCATCCATCCTCGCAAGGATGAGCCCGAGTTCGAGCAGATGACCATGCTGTATATCCACCCCGAGGAGTGCATCGACTGCGGCGCCTGCGTGCCGGCGTGTCCGGTCGCGGCTATCTACGAGAGCATCGACGCGACGCCCTCGCATCAGAAGGACCTCATCGACGCCAACGCGATCTACCGCAATGGCGACCCCGATTCCATGGCGCGGGCCGAGGAGATCGTCAAGGCGCACATCGCCTCGCACGCCGACATCATGGCGGTGCCGGCAGCCGAGCGCCAGGCCGCGCACGCCCGCTTCTGAAAATCGCCACCTGGAACGTCAACGGCATCAGGGCTCGGCATGCGCAGGTCGAGGACTGGATTGCGCGCGAGCGTCCCGATGTCGTGTGCCTTCAGGAAATCAAGGCCTCGCCCGATCAGGTGCCCGCGGCACTTTGGGGTCTGAACGACTACTGGTGCTGCTGGCACGGGGACAAGGGGTATTCGGGTGTGGCGCTGCATGTGCGCCGTTCGGCGGCGCCCGAGCGCCCGAGGTTCACCCATCCGCCATTCGATTACGAGAACCGCATCGTGTCGGTCGACGCCCTTGGCGTCGAGGTCGTGTCGGTCTACGTGCCCAACGGCGGCAAGGACTTCCCAGCCAAGATGCGTTTTCTCGAGGCTCTGATTGGCTGGGCCGACGAGCGTCGAGCCTCCGGCAGGACGATCGTGATCTGCGGCGACCTGAACATCGCGCGGACCGACCGGGACGTACACCCGAAGGAGCGCAAGCCTCGCGCGATCGGCCAACTGCCTGAGGAGCGCCAGCTGCTCGAGCGGCTCATTGCCGAAGACCTGGTCGACGTCGGACGCGCCCTCGATCCCGACAACGACGGCCTCTTCACCTGGTGGGCGCCCTGGCGCAACATGCGCGAGCGGAATATCGGCTGGCGGCTCGACTATGTGCTGGCCACCAGCGGGCTCGCCGCTCGAGCCGTGTCCTGCCCGGTGCAGAAGGACGTCGGCACGAGCGACCACGCACCGGTCCTGGCGACGTTTTCCGAATGAGAGGCGTGACTCGCACGACGGCAGGAGCCGTACCGAAGACGTCACATCGTCGGCACGATGCAGGTTTGGTGGCGGCCAGCTCAGGACGTGAGACTCTGCTGGTGCGCGTCGCGGAGCTTGAACTTCTGGATCTTGCCTGACGCCGTCATCGGGAACTCCGTGACAAACCTGACGTACTTCGGCACCTTGAACCGCGCCAGCCGCTCGGCGCACCATGCAACCAGCGCGTCAGCGGTGACCGACGGTTGGGTGCCGGTCACCGGATCGGCTTTCAGCCGAATGGCGGCGGCCACGACTTCGCCAAAGAACCCGTCCGGCAGGCCGTAGATCGACGCGTCGGCCACGGCGGGGTGTTCCCGCAGGCAGTCTTCGATCTCCTTGGGAGCGATGTTCTCGCCGCCCCGGATGATGAGATCCTTGATGCGGCCGGTGATCCGGACGAAGCCCTTCGCGTCGATGCTGGCTTCGTCGCCCGTGCGAAGCCACCGCTCGCCGTTGATGGCGGCGCGCGTGGCTGGCTCATCGTTGTAGTACCCGGCCATGACGTTGTAGCCGCGCACCCACAGCTCGCCGCGCGCGTCGGTGCCGAGCACGGCACCAGTGACGGGATCCACGATCCTCACCTCCATGTCGGGCAGGACCGTGCCGACGGTCTGCGACCGCTCAGCCAGGGTCGAATCCCTCGGCGTCAGCGTGATGCCCGGCGAGGCTTCTGTGAGACCGTACGCGATCGTAATCTCGGGTATGTGCATGTCGGTCATGACCCGCCGCATCAGCGGCTCGGGGCAGATCGCGCCGGCCATGATGCCGGTTCGCAGCGAGGCCAGATCGAAGCTCGCGAAATCCGGGTGCTCGAGCTCGGCGAGAAACATGGTCGGCACGCCGTACAGCGCCGTGCACCGCTCCCGCTCCACGGTTGCCAGCACCCGGCGCGGATCGAAGACTTCGACGGGACACAGGCACCCACCGTGCGTGTACGCGCCGAGCACCCCGATGACGCACCCAAAGCAGTGAAACAGCGGAACCGTCAGGCACAGTCGATCCTCGCGGGTGAAACCGAGGCGATCGCCGAGCGCGTGGCCGTTGTTGACGATATTGCGGCTCGACAGCATCACACCCTTGGGGAAGCCTGTCGTACCCGACGTGTACTGCATGTTGATCACATCGTCGAGGCCAACACCATCGCTTCGGACGTCCAGGACCGACTCGGGGACCCCGTGGGCAGCCGCGCGGAGCTCTTCGTAAGCCACATAGCCCTCCGGGACGAGGTCGGCGCCTCCGCCGATGTAGATCAGGCGCTCGAGGCCGGGCACCGAGCCTCGTGTGGCGCCAATCTCATCGAGCGTCGTGACGTAGTCCAGGTCGCGCACACCGCGAATCGTGATGAGCGTGGCCGCCTGGCTCTGCCGCAGCAGGTAGTCGATGTCCTTCGCGCGCAGCGCCGTGTTGGCGGTGACGAGGATCGCCCCCGCCTTGGCAATGGCGAACTGGAGCACCACCCATTCGGGGACGTTGGTGGCCCACACGACCACGCGCTCGCCTGGCTGGACGCCATGCGCGATCAGGCCTCTGGCGATGAAACGCGCTTCCTCCTCGAGCGCGGCGAACGTGAATCGCGGACCCGGATCGTAGAGCAACGCCGGACGATCCGGCAGCGCGCGCGACAGCAGCGTCAACAGCGCCCCGACGCTGACGTCGCGAAAGGGAGGCGTTCGCATGGCGCGAGTATACTAGCCGCGTGGCCGACTCGTGTGTCGTGCTGATCGCCTCGCCGGTTCTGCTGCCCGCGCTCAAGAAGCGCCTGGCCGACGAAGGCGAGATCTGCGATTTCACAGACGTCGACGCCCTGCGCGCGCTGGAGACCATCATCCGCCGCCGGCCGCCCGTGATCGCGTTGGAGCGGGCCTTCGCGGCGACACCGCGAGGAGCCGCACTCATCGCCCGCATCCAGGCAGACCCCTCGCTCGCGGCGATGGAGATCCGGATCGTCGCGCCAGACGGCGCGTCCTCGCGCCCATCTGCGGGCCAGCGCGCCGAACCCGGCGCCGTGGGGACCGCCACCACGGTGGACCGGCATGGGACACGTCGGGCCGTCCGGTTCAGGATCCAGAGCGGCGTGGAGGTGCTGGTCGACGGCAGCCCGGCGGCGCTCATCGATCTGTCCCCAATCGGCGCC
Source organism: uncultured Bifidobacteriaceae bacterium (assembly GCA_964497175.1). Classification (GTDB taxonomy): domain Bacteria; phylum Acidobacteriota; class Vicinamibacteria; order Vicinamibacterales; family CAVVIG01; genus CAZCEL01. Next base: position 5,269 of record CAZCEL010000091.1, on the reverse strand, counting down.
CAGGTGGTGTCGCCTTCGGCGCTGAAGCCGAATCAGCGTCTGCGGATGTCGCTGCTCGACGAGGCGGCAACGCTTCGGTTCAACGGGTCGGTCGCGTGGGCGTCGTTCGAGATTCCGCAGACGAGCGGGCCGCGGTACCGTGCGGGGATCGAATTTCTCGACGCCGATAGGAAAGCCGTCGACGCGTACTGCGCACGCCACAAGGCGCCGTGAACGGCGACGCGTACCTGCCGGTCGCGCCCCTCAACCTACAACGGCACCCTGAAACCCGCGGCGGGCAGGCCGCGGACGTTCTCCCGCACGATCGTATCCTCTCGCGTGGATCCGGTCGACACGATGGCCGCCGGCACGCCGGAGACCTGCTCGAGCCTCGCGATGTAGCGCTGCGCGTTCGACGGCAGGTCGGCGAACTGCCGGACGGCGCGGGTCGGCGTGGACCAGCCGGGGAGACTCTCGTAGACGGGCTCGCACGTCTCGACCTGGCGGATGTCCGAGGGAAATTCGGTGACAATCTGCGATCCGCACCGGTACGCCGTGCAGATGTCGATCCGGTCGAGGCCGTCGAGGACGTCGAGCTTGGTCAGCGCCAGCGCATCGAGCCCGTTGATCCGGACGCCGTAGCGGACCGCCACCGCGTCGAACCACCCGCATCGCCGCGGCCGGCCCGTGACCGCGCCGTATTCGTTGCCGCTCTCGCGCAGCCTCCGGCCCAGCTCGCCCTCCAGCTCGGTTGGCAGCGGGCCGCCGCCGACCCGGGTCGTGTACGCCTTGGCCACGCCGAGAACCGCTGTGATCGCCCTCGGACTGACACCCAGACCCGTGCACACGCCGCCGACGGTCGCATTGGAGGAGGTCACATAGGGATACGTCCCGTGATCGATATCGAGCAGAGTGCCCTGCGCTCCTTCGAACAGGATCGACTTGCCCGCGCGCATGGCCTCGGCCAGCATCAGCGACACGTCATACACGAACGGGCGCAGCCGCCTTCCATGGTCCACGAGCTCGGCCAGGACCTGCTGCCAGTCCATCGTGGAATCGTGGACGAGCCGGTTCCTGGCGAGGACGTTGTCCCGCACGTTCCGTTCGAGCGCGTCTGCATCGTTCAGGTCGCCGACCCGGATGCCGCGGCGGGCAATCTTGTCCTCGTACGCGGGACCAATGCCGCGGGACGTGGTGCCGATGCGGCGCTCGCCTCGTCTGGCCTCCGACAGGAGGTCCAGATCCTTGTGGTACGGAAGGATGAGATGGGCCTTGTCGCTCACGACCAGGCGCCCCGACACGTCGATGCCGCTCTCGACGAGCTCGTCGACCTCCCCGAAGAACGCCCGGGGGTCCACGACCAGCCCGTTGCCGATCACGCACGTCACTCGTGGATGAAGGATCCCGGACGGAATCAGTCGGAGGACGAAACGCGTCCCGCCGGCGTAGACCGTGTGTCCGGCGTTGTGGCCGCCCTGGTACCGGGCGACGATGTCGAAATCAGGCGTGAGCAGGTCGACGATCTTGCCCTTGCCTTCATCGCCCCACTGCGCGCCCACCACTGCGAGGTTCATCGTCAGCTGAAGATTCTAACTGAAGAGATCTCGGTGGCCGTCGCCTCAGCCGCCTCGAAGCGCCCGCGCGACGCGCCGGCCGCGTCGTGGACCGTGTGTTCACGGACAAGTCAAGCGAAAAAAGATTTGGTTTTCAATTGACAATGCTCGCCGCACTTCTTAACGTCTACACTTTCGGACGACGCACATGTTGACGCCCCGTTCTTCGCTGTCCCGCCGCGTCGCGGCAGCGTTCGACGCCTCACCTTCGCGAATTCCAGTGCTACTTGGCGGATGCGGCAGCGGCCGGAGCACGCTGCTGCACCAGATACACGAGCGCATCGGCAGGACCGCCGCGCAGTACGTGGACGTGGAGCACTCGGCGACGACACCTGAACGCTTCTTGAGCGCCCTGGTCGGCTCGTCGCCTTTCGCTGCAGCCACCAGTCCGCCGTCCGGCGCTCGGGCCGCGTTCGACCAGACCCTGGAGTTCCTCGACGCCGCCCGTACGCCTCCCGACGACGCAGGGCCAGCGACCTTCCTGCTGGACGAGTTTCTCGAGCTGCGGACGTTCGAGAGCTTTCCGGGCCTGCGGCGTGTGCTCCACGAGCTCGCCGATCGGATGGCGGCCAGTGGAAACCGCTTCGTGCTGACGAGCCGCTACGCGGCGCGCACCATGCGGCTGCTGCGCACGCACTCGGCGCGGTTCGAGGTCGTGCAGATGCCGCCGTTTACGGCGGAGGAGACCATGGATCTCGGTCTTTCCGACGGGCGCACGGCTCAGAACCCGGAGGCCGACTTCACCGCCCGCGCCGTTCACGCCCTGGCCGATGGCCGGCCCGCCTACGTGCGCGCGCTCGTGGATGAGCTGGCCGTCATGCGCGCCCGGGCCCTGCCGGGCGGTGGCGATGTTATCAGCGCCCTGGTGGGCCTGCTGGCCCCCGACGGCCGCCTGACCAGGCAGTGTGGCTTCTGCTACGAACTTCGCCTTCACCGAGCGCGCGGCTACGGAGCGCTCAAGGCCATTCTCGACATCCTGGCTGAAGACGAAGGGCTGACGCTCACCGAGGTCTCGAACAGGCTTCACCGCACGCCTGGTTCGACGAAGGACTATCTGTCCTGGCTGGAGGACGTGGACCTGGTGACCGCCCGCCACAAGCGCTACAGCTTCTCCGATCCGCTGCTGCGCCTCTGGGTGCGGCTGTACTGCCGCGCGACGGCTCCAACCGATGACGACATCGCTCGGGAGGTGCGCCGATATGCCGCGCCACGGCTGCCCATCCGGCCCGAGCCGGCCATGGCCCTGGCTACGGCAGGGCCCGCCGCGTCGCCGGAAGACGAGCGACGCGCGTGGGGCATCATCGAGATCGACTAGAGAGACATCCGGCTACACGCGATCGAAGTCTGCTCGGAGTCTCTTCAACGCCAGGCGCGCGGCCTCCTGCTCGGCGTCCTTCTTGCTGGTGCCGGTTCCTTCGGCCACGGCCTCGCCGTGCAGACACACGGCCACGCGAAACTCCTTGCGGTGATCGGGACCTGTCGAACCCGCGAGCCGATACTCCGGCAGCGGCAGGTCGTGCGACTGCAGGTGCTCCTGCAGCGCCGACTTGTGGTCGAACTCGACGAGGCCGTGCGCCCGTACATTGGCAATCAGCGGCGCGAACTCCCGTGCGATGAACGCTCGCGCCTGCTCCACACCACCGTCGACGTAGATGGCAGCGATGAGCGCCTCGTAGGCGTCCGCCAACAGCGCCTGCTTCCTTCGCCCGCCCGTCTTCTCCTCCCCTCGACCGAGCAACAGATGCTCCCCGAGTCGCAGCCGCTCGGCCAGCCGGGCCAGCGTCGCGGTCGACACGAGGGCGGCCTTGATCTTCGACTTCTGACCTTCAGTTGAGGAGGGCAGCTCCCTGAACAGCAGGTCGGCTACAACGAACCCGAGAAGCGCGTCGCCCAGAAACTCCAGCGATTCGTTGTCACCCACGCCACCGCTGGCGTCCTCGTTGGCATGCGAGGTGTGCGTCATGGCGTGTTCGAGCAGCCCGCGATCGCGGAACCGATACTCGATGGTGCGCTGCAGATCCGCAAACTCGCCGGCCAGCCGGAGCACACGCCCCGACGGGAGCTCGGTCCGGTGTCCCTCGATGATCCGTCTCGCTTCGTCCGCATCATCGCGGCGAACCGAGATCTTCACTTCGCCCAGCTCGTTGACCGTGAGGGGAAACACCGCGTGCGTGACCGGGGAGGACACCAGCGCGAGCACCCCGTTGGCTTCGAGCAGGCTCCTGACAATGGTGGCCTCGACGTCGGACTGCGTGCGGAAGACGGTGACGAGATCCCTCATGCAGACCCGAGGGCGGCCGTCTGGGCGCTGGCGGCGAGCGTGGCCGGCGCCCACGAGGGCTGCAGGCTGTCGATTCTCAGCACGATGAGCGTCATGTCATCGTGCTGTGGGGCGTCGCCGACAAACGCCGCGATCTCCTGCAGCACGCGCTCCCGCAGTTGGTCCGAAGGCAGATGGGCGTTGGCTTCCACCAGGCGCCCCAGCCGCGTCTCGCCGAAGCAATCGTCGGACGCGTTCATGGCCTCGGTGATGCCGTCGGTGAAGAACAGGTAGAGGTCGCCGGCCTGCAACGGGTGCGTCCGTTCCTCGAGCAGCCTGTCAAAAGTTTCGCCCCGGTCGATCTTGAGGCCGAGGACCAGGCCGTCGGGGGTCAGAATCTGCACGCCCTGCGCGTCGCTCTTCGGCCCGGGCACGCGGATGAGCGGCGTGTGGCCGGCGCGCGCGTAGGTTAGCGTTCCGGCCTCAAGATCGACCACGGCGTACGTCATCGTGATGAAGCTGCGGTCGTCGAGATGGTCGGTAATGATGCGGTTGGCGGCGACGAGGAGCTCGCGCGGCGACCGGTGTATCCGGCTCAACGACAGCATCAGGCCCTTCAGCTCGGCCATGTACAGCGCGGCTGACGTGCCCTTGCCGGACACATCGGCGACGAGAACGCCCAGACGACGATCGTCGAGGGGCAGCAGGTCATAGTAGTCGCCGCCCACCTCGCGCGCCGGGACGCAGAGTGCGCTGACCGACACGCCGGGCATATCCAGCCTGCCCTCCGGCAAGAGCGACATCTGGATGTCGTGCGCGATGCGAAGCTCCTCTTCGAGCCGCTTCTTTTCGGCAGCCTGACGGAGCAGATCCTCGATGCTGGCCGTCATCGAATTGAACGACCGGGCCAGCTCACCGAGCTGGTCGCGTGCGGCGATCGCAATCTTGTGGGTGAAGTCGCCCAGTCGGACGCGCTCGGTCCCGACAAACAGCTCGTGCACCGATCCGGTGATGGACCGTGCCAGCGCCAGGCCCGCAATGAGAGCCAGCACCTCGATGATGAGAAACAGCACGCCGATCAACACGAGCACCAGGAGCAGGCCCTGCCCGAAGCTGACGCCGCCGACCAGGCCCTGCGCGGCAGACATCCGGCTGTACATCTCGCCGATGCCGAGCCGCACCATGGCGACCAGCGTCCCCGGCTGCGGCCGGCCGGTCTCCCAGTCGACCACTTGAGGAAAGCTGAAGGAGGAAAAGGGCTGAGCGGGCGACGCCGCGGGGGCGCCGGCGCCTGCGAGCGCGCCGGGCCGGGCGGGCAACAGCTTCGCTTCAGCCTGCCCGGTGGTGACGCTGGCAAGCTGGACGCCGGTCTCCCGGCGCAGGGCGTCGACTGCCCCGTTCACGGGCAGATCGACGA
>CAZCEL010000090.1:12721-12974 GCA_964497175.1 uncultured Bifidobacteriaceae bacterium | reverse complement strand
GTGCGGGGGCCGTCAAGTCGTGGATTTCGCCGCCGGCATGCGCAGAGCCGCAGGTCTGGCCCCGCTCATGGCCGGCGGTGCGCCCGCGCGGCCTCCGTTCCTGTTCTTCGATCTGGAGACCACGGGTCTCAGTGGGGGCGCCGGCACACACGCGTTCCTCGTCGGCTGCGCTCGTTTCGACGAGGACGGGGCGTTCGTCATCGAGCAGCACGTGCTGGTCGACTACCTGACCGAGCGATCGCTGCTCCAGTCG
>CAZCEL010000090.1:4556-12711 GCA_964497175.1 uncultured Bifidobacteriaceae bacterium | reverse complement strand
CTCGTCAGCTTCAACTGCAAGGCATTCGACATCCCTGTGCTCGAAACCCGATGCGCCCTGCATCGGCTCGACTCGTCATGGGCGCTGCGCCCGCACCTGGACATCCTGTATCCGGCGCGCAGGTTCTGGGGCAATGCCGGCGTGCCCGCGTCCGGAGGCGATGGCTGTTCGCTGTCCGCGCTCGAGATGAGGGTGCTCGACGCGAGGCGGCCGGGTGATGTTGGGGGGGCCGAGATTCCCGCGCGGTACTTCCGATTCCTGCGGACGGGAGACGCCCGTCCGCTGGCTCAGGTGCTCGAACACAACCGGCTGGATCTCCTGTCTCTGGCCGGCCTGACCTCGCGGCTGCTGCACCTGCTGGCGGAAGGGCCCTCGGCCGCCCTCAGCGCCCGAGAGGCGCTGGCCCTTGGCTGTCTCTATCAACGGTCTGGGCTGGACGATCGGGCCGAGGCAGCGTTCGAGCGATCCGTGGAGCTCGCCACGCGCGGATCTCCCGGATCGCACATCCGCCCCGACGCGGACGACCCGTCACAGCCCGAGGCGTTGACGTCGATCAGGGCCGACGCGCTCCGGCGGCTGGCCAGGGCGGCTCGGCGGGCGCGGCGCTTCGAGGCCGCGGCCTCGCGCTGGCACGAGGCGCTTGACGCGCCAGGCTGCCCGCCGAGGATCGCGCGCGAAGCGAGCGAGGCCCTGGCGATTCATCACGAACATCGGGCCCGCGATCTGAGCGCGGCGAAGGTGTTTGCGCTGAAGATCCTGGAGTACGACTCCGCCGCCGAGATGCGCGAGCAGGTCGGCCGGCGCCTGGCTCGGATCGAAGGGAAGCTGGTCAGCGACCGGCGGCAGCCGGCTCCTTCTTTGCCTTTGCCGCCAGCTTCCGGCTTTCTGACGTCTGCGCGCCGAATTTCTTCGTGAACCGCTCGATGCGGCCCTCGGTGTCGATGAGCTTCTGGCGCCCGGTGAAGAAGGGGTGGCAGGCCGAGCAGATCTCGAGGTGCAGCTCCGGTTTGGTCGAGCGGGTCTTGAAGGTGTTGCCGCACGCACAGCGCGCCTCGACGTCGAAGTACTTGGGGTGAATCCCTGGTTTCACGGCTGGCTCCATTCGTTAGTCCACAACCGCCAATTATACCAATCCTCGCGGTGGCCCCCGTCACTCGGGCCGTGCAGTGCCGCGGGAGGGCGAGACGTCTGGCAGTCGCGGCGGCCGGCCCCCTCAACGTTCATTCGGCGGCTCAAGGGAATTGGCAGAGGCGCCCGTCATGGAAGCCGTGGCGCCTCGAGCTCGCACGGCCGAGGGCGGCTGCAAGCGTCGAGCAGGCTGGACAGTTTCGAGACTAGGTTCCCGGTGGCTTCGACGCCGTGAAGAGCACTGCCTTCACCCCGTAGGCCTCGGCCGAATTCTGGGTCGAGGGCTTGCGAAACCGAAATCGCGGCACCACGACCGAGCGGACCTTGGTAAACCCCGTCTCTTCGAGGAGCCGGAACATCTCTCCTTCCAGGAGAGCCCCTCCGATTCAGCTGGCCCAGAGCTTGGGATCGTTCACGATTGCCTGCGACAGCTGTTTGGCGCTGACGATGTCCGTGACCGAGATGCGACCGCCGGGCCTGAGCACGCGGAATAGTTCTTCAATGACTCGTCGCTTCCGGAAGGACAGGTTGATGACGCCGTTCGAGATCGCGACGTCCACAGTCGCATCCGGTACCGGGATGTCTTCCATCCGTCCGACGCGACATTCCATTCTGGAGCCTGACGCGGCGGCGTGGGCCTGGGCTCTCAGGCACATCGATGCGTTGAGGTCCACGCCAATGACCTTGCCGGACGGACCCGCGCTCCACGAGGCGATGATCGCGTCCAGGCCGGCGCCACTTCCCAGATCGAGGACGGTCTCGCCTGGCTGGATCGCACTGCGAAGGTGCGGATTGCCCACGCCTGCGAACGAGGCGACGGCTCCCTCGGAGGCGCGGTTCAGCCAGGCTTCGTCGTAGTCGAACAGCACTGCCGCCTCGCGGCCGTGGAAGAAGTGGTATTCGCCTTCGGGGTTCTCGGCCACCTCCTGATACAGGCGGATGATTTCGTCCTTGAGAAAGGCCTCCAAGGACTCCTGAGCTGTAACGGAGTCTGTCATCACCTATGTTTCCTCCTTCCGAACTCAGTGCGAGATCGCGATCTAGTCACGAATGAGCCGCGCGCTGTCGAGGCAGACCGCGTCGGCGTTGAGATCTCACGGTCGCTCCATCGCGTGTAGCGCTTCTTCCCGCGTGCAGTCACAGCCCCCGGGGCACGGCGCAGTGGTTCGCTCGTGCGGTGAAGGAGCTGCGGAACTACCCTCAGAGCGGCCAGAAGACATTTCCGGATCTGTCACGCGGAATGCCACCCGGGGACGCGATCCCACCGGTGGCCTCGGAGCGCGTGCTGAACAGGGGCTGGCAGGCGGCGGCCGTCGCTGACGGCCAGATTGCGCTCGACGTGCGCGACGCGCCGCATGCCGGGAATGGTCGTCGCGATGGTCTGGTCCTCGAGGACGAACCGAAGCGCAACCTCCGGCAGCGTCATCCCCTCAGGCACGAGCGCCTTCAGACGCTCGACGCGGGCCAGCGTCGGATGGAGATTCCCGGCCGAGAAGTAGACGTTGCGCCAGTCGCCGTCCGGCCACGCCGCCTTGGGCGTGAGCTCGCCGGCGAGGCTGCCTTCGTCAAATGGGACCCTTGCAATGACCGCGATGTCGTGCTCCCGGCAGTAGGGGAAGAGCTCGTCCTCGGGCGCCTGATCGAAGATGTTGTAGACGACCTGGACGGCGTCGAGCAGGCCCGTGTCCAGTGCCCGAAGGCCGTTTACCGGTTCCCAGCGGTTGACGCTGATGCCGAATGCGCGCACCAGCCCGTTGTCCTTGAGATCCCGCACGGCGCGCTGCCAGCCGGGATCACTCGCCCAGGCGTCGGACCACACGTGGAACTGCTGGAGATCGATGACATCCACGTCCAGATTGGCCAGGCTCTTCTCTGTGTACTCGCGGATGTGATCGCCGGGGTACACCTCGGCGATCTCGTCCTCTCCTCTGCCTGGCCACCGCATGTTCCGGGGCGGCACCTTGGTGGCGATGAACATCGGCGCATGCGGGTACGTGCGCCTGGCCTCGCCCAGCAGCTGCTCGCTGCGGCCCGACCCGTACACCCAGGCTGTATCGAAGAACGTGCAGCCGAGCTCGATCGCCCGGCCTAGCGCCCTCAGCGACTCTTCGTCGTCTGACCCGCTCCAGCCGCCCATTCCCCACGTGCCGAAACCGATCTCGGACACCGTCCAGCCCGTGCGGCCGAACACGCGGTGCTTCAAGCGCTAGCCCTTGCCGTTGCTCATCGACGCGAGGAAGTCCTGATTGGTCTTCGTCTTCGCCATCTTCGACAGCAGGAGCTCCATGGCCTCGACCGGCGACAGCGGTGTCAGCACCTTCCGGAGCACCCACACGCGGTTGAGGTCGTCCTTGGGGAGGAGCAGCTCTTCTTTTCGCGTGCCGCTCTTCTGGATGTCGATCGAGGGGAACACGCGGCGGTCGGTCAGTTTGCGGTCGAGGTGAATCTCGAGGTTGCCGGTGCCCTTGAACTCCTCGAAGATGACCTCGTCCATGCGCGATCCGGTATCGACGAGCGCGGTCGAGATGATCGTCAGCGAACCGCCTTCCTCGATGTTGCGCGCGGCGCCGAAGAAGCGCTTCGGGCGCTGCAGTGCATTGCTGTCGACGCCGCCCGAGAGCACCTTGCCGGAGGGCGGCACGATGGTGTTGTACGCCCGTGCCAGACGGGTGATCGAGTCGAGCAGGATCACGACGTCCTTCCTGTGCTCGACCAGACGCTTGGCCTTCTCGATGACCATCTCCGCCACCTGCACGTGACGCTGTGCCGGCTCGTCGAAGGTCGAGGAGATCACCTCGCCCCGGACGGACCGCTGCATATCGGTCACCTCCTCGGGCCGCTCGTCGATGAGCAGCACGATGAGATACACCTCGGGGTGATTCTTCGTGATGCTGTTGGCGATGTTCTGCAGCAGCATCGTCTTGCCGGTGCGCGGCGGCGCGACGATGAGCCCGCGCTGCCCCTTGCCGATCGGCACCATCAGGTCGAGCACGCGCGCTGACAGGTTGTCGCCTTCGGTCTCGAGCGAAATGCGACGCTGCGGGTACAGGGGCGTCAGGTTCTCGAAGAACACCTTCTCGCGCGCGCGTTCGGGCGGCTCGAAGTTGACGGCCTCGACCTTGATCAGAGCGAAATACCGCTCGCCGTCCTTGGGCGGCCGGATCTGACCCGAGACCGTGTCGCCGGTGCGCAGGTCGAACTTCCTGATCTGCGACGGCGACACGTAGATGTCGTCGGGGCCCGGCAGATAGTTGTAGTCGGGGGCGCGGAGGAAGCCGAAACCGTCGGGCAGCGTTTCGAGGACGCCTTCCGAGAAGATCAGGCCGCTCTTTTCGGCCCGTGCCTTCAGGATCTCGAAGATCAGCTCCTGCTTGCGCATGCCGGTCGCGCCCGGCACCTCGAGCTGCTTGGCGATCTTCGTGAGCGCGCCGACGCTCATGTCCTTGAGCGTGGCCAGGTCGATGCGCTCTATCTTTTCCTGGGGCCTCTCGTGGGCCTGCCCGCCGTTGGCTCGGGCCTGGGGCTGGGGCGGCGCGGGCTGCTGCTGAGGCTGTGCGGGGGGAGTGTGCGGCTGTTCGCCAGTCTGTCCATCAGTTTCCACAGTTGGTCCAATCCTTCGCCCGTCACTGCCGAGATCGGCACGACGGCGTCTTCAAACACGGATTCGAGTTCTCTCAGCGCGCGGATCCGTTGACCGCGCCCGAGCTTGTCGACTTTGGTTGCCACGATGGCACGCCGCGCGACGACTGTGGCCAGCCAGCGCCACGCGGCGAGGTCGACCCCCAGGCCCGGATGCCTGACGTCCACCAGGAGCAGCGCGCCTCCGGGACCGCGCCCTCCTCCCGTCCGATCGAAGTACGCGCGTGTCAGCGCTTCGAAGTCGCGGCCTGTCTCCGCCCCGCCGCGTGCGTACCCATAGCCGGGCAGGTCCACCACGTGCACCGGCGTGCCGGCGCCGAGCGTCACGCGGTACACGTTGGCCAGCCGCGTCTTGCCTGGCGCCCCGCTGGTTCGTGCCACGCGGCACCCGGCCAGGACATTGACGAGGCTCGACTTGCCCACGTTCGAGCGCCCAACCAGCGCGATCTCCGGGACGCCCTCGCCCGGAAATTCCCCCGCTGCAGGCACGCTTGCGACCAGTTCGACCGCTCGCTTCAAAGATGTCGCAGATCGCGGCGGTCAGGACTCGCCTGCCTCGCTGCCCACCGCACGCAAGTTTCTGCAATCAGCAGCCTGTCAGCTAGTGTCCGTCACCGTAGCTCGCGACATAATTCCCGGGCGGGGCATCCCGGCTCGCGGCGTTGCTCATCGCTTACTTATGCCCAATAAGCTCGCTCTTCGCGTCTTGCGATCCGGGCGCCGCGCTCCGGGACTTATGCCGCGATCCACGGTGACGGGACACTAGTGGGTAATGGTGTCGTCGGCAATCGCGCCGTCCACCGGTTCTGCGGCCGCCTCCGAGGGAAGGCGTCCCGAGAGCGGTTCAGCCAGCGCGACCTTCAGAACCTCGTCCATAGTCTGGACCATGTAGACGTTGAGCGTGTCGAGCACGTTCTTCGGGATATCCGCCAGATCCTTCTCGTTGTCCTTGGGCAGGACGATGTTCTTGACGCCGGCTCGGTGGGCGGCGAGGACTTTTTCCTTCACGCCGCCGATGGGCAGCACCTTGCCGCGCAGCGTGATCTCGCCCGTCATGGCGACGTCTTTGCGGACCGGCACGCGGGCCAGCGCCGAGACCATCGCGGTCGCGAGGGTGATGCCCGCTGAGGGCCCGTCTTTTGGAATCGCCCCCTCCGGCACGTGGACGTGGACGTCGGCCCGCCGGTTGAAGTCCTTTGGTATGCCGAACTCCTCGGCCTTGCTGCGCACGTAGCTCATCGCCGCCTGTGCGGACTCCTGCATGACGTCGCCGAGCTTGCCCGTGAGCGTGAGGTGGCCCTTGCCGGGCATGAGCGTCGCTTCGGTGACCAGAATCTCGCCGCCGACCTCGGTCCAGGCCAGCCCGGTCGCGATGCCGATCTCGTTGGACTCTTCCGCCATGGTGTTGCGGAACCGCGGCACCCCGAGGTACTGCGTGACCTTGTCGGGGGTGATCTCCTCGGTGAAGCCCCGGCCCTCGACCACGACCTTCCGCGCGACCTTGCGACAGATCGACGAGATTTCCCGCTCGAGATTCCGGACGCCGGCCTCGCGCGTGTAGCGCTGGATGATCGTCTGGATGGATTCGTCGGTGAACGCGATGTTGGTCTTCGTCAGCCCGGTGCCTTCGATGGCCTTCGGGGCGAGGAAGCGCTTGGCGATCTCGATCTTCTCGATCTCCGTGTACCCGGCGAGCTGCATCACCTCCATGCGGTCCCTGAGGGCCTGCGGGACCGTGTGGAGCACGTTGGCGGTGCAGATGAACATCACGTGCGAGAGGTCGTATTCGACGTCCAGGTAATGGTCGAGGAACGTGTTGTTCTGCTCCGGGTCGAGCACCTCCAGGAGCGCCGCCGACGGGTCGCCCCGGAAGTCCATCGACATCTTGTCGACTTCGTCGAGCAGGAACACGGGGTTCATCGTTCCGGCCTTCTTCATCATCTGGATGATCTGGCCCGGGAAGGCCCCGATGTACGTCCGCCGATGACCGCGGACCTCCGCCTCGTCGCGGACGCCGCCGAGCGAGAGCCGCACGAACTTGCGGTTCATCGCCCGCGCGATCGACTTGGCCAGCGACGTCTTGCCCACGCCGGGCGGGCCGGAGAAGGTCAGAATCGTGGCCTTGGGCTTCTTGACCAGCGCACGGACGGCGAGGAACTCGAGAATGCGCTCCTTGATCTTCTCGAGCCCGTAGTGGTCCTCGTGGAGAATCTCCTCGGCCCGCTTCAGGTCCCGGCTCTCGCGGGTCCGCTTGTGCCACGGCACGGCGATGAGCCAATCGAGATAGTTTCTCGAGACGGTCGCTTCGGCCGACATCGGGGGCATCGCTTCGAGCCGCTTCAGCTCCTGGACCGCCTTTTCCTCGACGTCCTTGGGCATCTTGGCCTGCTCGATCTTCTTCTTGAGCTCGTCGACCTCGTTGCCCTTCTCGTCCTTGCGGCCCAGCTCCTTCTGGATCGCCTTCATCTTCTCGTTGAGGTAGTACTCCTTCTGCGCCTTCTCCATCTGCTTCTTGACGCGCGACTGGATCCGGCGATCGACCTGGAGCTTGTCCACCTCGATTTCGAGGATCCCGGCGATGCGGTTCAGGCGCTCGAGCGGCGAGACGATCTCGAGCAGGTTCTGCTTCTCCTCCACGCCCACGACCAGGTGCGCCGAAATCGTGTCGGCCAGCTTGCCCGGATCGTCCACGCGGACCGCGGCGATCATCGCGTCGTAGTGGAGGTTGTTCGACAGTTTGACGTACTGTTCGAACAGCGTCACCACGCGGCTCATCGTGCCCTCGACGTCCCCGGAGACCTCGCGCTGCTTGGGCAACACCTTGACGACGACGCGGTAGAAGCCCTTGTCTTCCTTCCATTCGACAGCGCGGGCGCGATCCACACCCTCGACGAGCACCTTGATGTTGCCGTCGGGCAGCTTCAGGCTCTGGACGACGTTGGCCACGCAGCCCATCGTGTAGATGTCCTCGGGCCTCGGGTCGTCGACCGACGCGTCGTGTTGCGCCGCCAGAAAGATCCGCTTGTCCTTCATCAGCGCGTGCTCGAGCGCGCGCGTCGAGCTTGGCCGCCCGATGACGAACGGCATCATCATGTGGGGGAACACCACGACGTCCCGGAGCGGGACAATCGGCAGGGTTTCGTAGACTTCCAACTGGTGACTCCTGAGTCGGCCCGACGGGGGGACGACCGCCTACCCGGCCTTCTCGATGAGCGCGATGGGCTTGTCCTTCGCCAGCACGGACTCGCGCGTCACGGTGACCTCGCGGACCTTCTTCTGGTTCGGCACCTGATACATCAGATCGAGCATCAGGTCCTCGATGATCATCCGGAGCCCCCGCGCGCCGATCTTGCGGTCGAGCGCCGATTCCGCGATCGCCTCGAGCGCG
>CAZCEL010000090.1:0-4546 GCA_964497175.1 uncultured Bifidobacteriaceae bacterium | reverse complement strand
AATCATCGGTGAAGCGCAGCTTGACGTTCTCGTACTCGAAGAGCTTCATGTACTGCCGCGTGATGGCGTTGCGCGGCTGCGTCAGGATCTGGACGAGCGCCTGCTTGTCGAGCTCGTGCAGCGTGCCGATGACCGGCAGGCGCCCGACGAACTCCGGGATGAGGCCGTACTTGATGAGATCCTGCGGCTCGAGCTGCTCGAGCGTCGCGCCGATGTCGCGCCCGCGCGGCGACTTGACGTCGGCCTTGAACCCCAGCGTCTTCTTGCCGACCCGGCGCTCGATCTGCTTGTCGAGGCCGACGAACGCGCCTCCGCAGATGAAGAGAATGTTGGTCGTGTCGACCTGGAAGAACTCCTGGTGGGGGTGCTTTCGGCCGCCCTGCGGTGGCACGTTGGCGACCGTCCCCTCGAGAATCTTCAGCAGCGCCTGCTGGACGCCCTCGCCGGAGACGTCGCGGGTGATCGACGGATTCTCGTCCTTCCGGCAGATCTTATCCACCTCGTCGATGTAGATGATGCCCTGCTGGCACTTCTCGATGTCGCCTCCAGCGGCCTGCAGCAGCTTGAGGATGATGTTCTCGACGTCTTCCCCCACATAACCGGCCTCGGTGAGGGTCGTCGCGTCCACGATCGTGAAGGGCACCGAGAGGAGCTTGGCGAGCGTCTGAGCCAGCAGCGTCTTGCCGGTGCCCGTCGGACCGATGAGCAGGATGTTCGACTTGGTCAGCTCGATGTCGTTGCGGCTGCGAGGCTGCTTCTGAATCTCGATGCGCTTGTAGTGGTTGTAGACGGCGACGGCGAGCTTCTTCTTCGTGCGCTCCTGACCGATCACGTACTCGTCGAGGAACTTCTTGATCTCCTGCGGCGTCGGCAGCGACGAGCGCGTTCCCCGGTTCTCGAACCGGTTGTCGTCCGCAATGATGTCGTTGCAGACCTCGACGCATTCATCGCAGATGAAGACCGTCGGCCCTGCAATCAGCTTGCGGACGTCGTTCTGATCCTTGTTGCAGAACGAACATCGCAGGACCTCGGCCTCGCCGCCCTTCTTCACCATATGTTCGTCGCGCCGGCCCCCGGGCCCCGCCTCAGCGTCGAGACGCTAGGCCCGCTTCCGGATCACATCATCAATAATACCGTATTCCCTGCCCTGGTCCGCCGTCATGATGTAGTCGCGCTCGGTGTCCTCCTGGATACGCTTGTCGGGCTGTCCCGTGTGCTGGACGAGGATCGCATTGATACGTTCCCGCATCCGGAGGATTTCACGGGCTGCAATATCAATATCGGTCGCTTGGCCCGCCAGGCCAGACATGAGCGGCTGGTGGATGACAATCCGTGAATTCGGCAGCGAAAACCGCTTGCCCTTGGCGCCGGCCGCCAGCAGCACCGCCGCCATCGAGGCCGCCTGGCCGATGCAGATCGTCTGCACGTCCGGCTTGATGAACTGCATCGTATCGTAGATCGCCATCCCGGCCGTGATCGACCCGCCCGGGCTGTTGATGTACAGCATGATGTCCTTGTCGGGGTCTTCGGCTTCGAGAAACAGCATCTGCGCGATGACGAGGTTGGCGACCGTGTCGTCGACGGGCGTGCCGATGAAGATGATGCTGTCCTTGAGCAGCCGCGAGAAGATGTCGTACGCGCGCTCGCCGCGGTTCGTCTGTTCGACGACCATCGGCACGAGCTGCAGCCGCACATCGGGACGCTCATCACGCATAGGCTTCCGTGTCGCTTGTCAGGGGACTGGGCGTGCGGGACTGTCCGACTCGTCCACGATTCTAGCACGCGACAGGAGGAAGTCAATCGTACGCTCCCGCCGCAGGCCGGTGTGGACGCGCGACAGGCCGCCCTCCTTCTCGAGCGCGGCCCGCAGCGCGGCCGGCGTGCGCCCCGCCCGCTCGGCCAGGCGCGCAATCTCGTGCTCGACTTCCCCGCCGGTGACCTCCAGCGACTCACGCCGCGCCACTTCGTCGAGCGCCAGCGCGCCGGCCACTGCCGCGCGCGCCGCACCGCGCTGACTGTCGCGGACGCCCTCCCAGTCGATGCCGGCCTGGCGCGGATCGATGCGCTGGTCGACCAGGCGCCCCGCCAACTCCTCGAGCCGGCGATCCATCTCGCGCTCGACCAGAGAGGCCGGCACTTCAAAGGGCACGCGGCCCGCGAGCTGCCGCATCAGGTCGGCTCGCAGCTCGCGCTCGGCCTCCACGCGTGCCTCGTGCTCGAGATCCTCGCGCACCCGCGCACGCAGCACATCGAGCGTCTCGAACTCGCCCAGGTCCTTGGCGAACTCGTCATCCAGATCCGGAAGGACCCGACGGCGCAGGCCCTTGACGAGCACGGTGTAGGACACGACGGCGCCCGCCAACTCTGCGCTGGGATGGTCGGCCGGGTAGCGGGACTCGAAACTGGCCGAGGCGCCCGGCTCGAGCCCGAGCAGGTGCTCGTCGAACCCGGGGGGATTGCCCCTGCCGCCGATTTCAACCGTCGCGTCCGTCACCGAATGGGGGGCACTCCCCGATCCGCCCCGTCCCTCCCGTCTCTCGAGATCGACCGTGACGATGTCCCCGTCGGCTGCGCCGCGTCCCTCGACCGGCTCGTACCGGGCCGCGCGGCGCCGGAGCCGGTCAACTGCTTCTGCGACGGCCTCCTCGCCGATCTGGACGCGTCGCCGTCGCAGCGTCAGGCCGGTGTAGTCGCCGACGTCGAAGGCGGGAACCGTATCGAATGAGGCCGTGAAGGTGAGCGCCTGACCCTCCTCGACATTCACGTCCCGGATGTCTGGCGTATCGACCGGCTCGACGCCCCGTTCGCGCAGCGCTTCGTCCACGGCCCGCGGTACCAGCTCATGCGCGACGTCGTGAAGGATCTGCTCCTTGAAGCGCTGTTTGACCACGCGCGAGGGCGCCTTCCCCGGTCGGAACCCGGGGATCCTGGCTCGGCGGGCGTAGGTCCGAACCACCGCGTCGATCTCGGCGTCTACGACCGCACTGGGCACTTCGACGCGGAGGTTCTTACGCGTCTCGTTGATGTCGACCAGATCCGTTTTCATCGAAGAAACGCGACCCCTGCGCGTCGGTACAGAACCCTGGTGCGAAAGGGGGGATTTGAACCCCCACAGCCTTTCGGCTACCGGATCCTAAGTCCGGCGCGTCTGCCAGTTCCGCCACTTTCGCAATCGCGCGCTGCCGCCGCCAAGTCACCGAGAGACACTATATATTGCTTCGTTGATGAAGGTCGCCAGGATTCCCGGTCGCGTCATCGGCCGGGCCTCGCTGATCGTGTTCGCGTTGGTCGCAGGTCTGGTCCCGGTTCCACGCGCGGTCGTCGAGCAGGTCTATTCGGTACCCGTATATCCGCACATCCAACGCGTGCTGACCTCGGGTTCGAACCTGGTCTCATTCGCGTGGCTGGATGCCATGCTCGTGGCAGTTCTGGCGTGGCTGGCCATCGCCCTCGCCCGCGATCTCTGGCAGTGGCCCAGACATGGCTGGCGCGGTCTCCTGCTCCGCAGCCTGTGGCGGCCGCTCGGGGCGGCCGTCGCACTCTACCTGGCCTTTCTGGCCGCGTGGGGCCTGAACTATCGCCGGCAGCCTCTGGCGGAGAAGCTGCAGTTCGATGCAGCGCGCGTGTCGCCCGAGCGCGCATTGGCCCTCGCCGAGGAAACGGTGGAGCAGTTGAACGCGCTTCACCCGCCGGCCCATCGGGCCGCCTGGGGCCCCTCTGATGCAGTCGATCCCGAGCTCGCGCGCGCGTTCGAGGCGACTCAGCGCGCACTCGCTCCTGGAATCATGACCGCGGTGCCGGCCCGGCCGAAGTTCTCGGTCCTCGATCTGTACTTTCGACGCGCGGGCGTCGCCGGAAT
Organism: uncultured Bifidobacteriaceae bacterium; assembly: GCA_964497175.1. GTDB lineage: Bacteria > Acidobacteriota > Vicinamibacteria > Vicinamibacterales > CAVVIG01 > CAZCEL01. Next base: position 687 of record CAZCEL010000090.1, on the reverse strand, counting down.
GACCAACCCGTACCTGCTGGAAACGCTCGTGGCATCTGACCTGCTGCCCTTCGAGCGTCCCTTCGTGGTCGCTCATGAATGGAGTCATCTGGCTGGAATCGCCGACGAGGGCGAAGCCAACCTTGCCGGCTGGCTCGCGTGTGCGCGCGCCGGAGCGCCGCATCGGTACAGCGCGTGGCTGTTTCTGTACGGAGAGATTAGTCGGCAACCGCTCACTCCGGACGGTCGGGCGGTGCTCGGTCGGCTGGCGCCGGGCCCGCGCGAAGACCTGGCCGCGATTCGAGAACGTCTGCAGCGTCAGGTGAGCCCGCTGGTCGCCGGTGCCGGCTGGCGGATTTACGACCGCTACCTGAAGGCCAATCGCGTCGAGCACGGCACGGACAGCTACGCCCAGGTCGTCCGCCTGCTGCTGGGCGTGCCGTTCGAGGCGGACTGGACGCCCGTTCGAAAGCCTCGTGCCTAGGCTCGGCCGTAGCCCTGAGCGACAAGGAAGCGCGTTCGTGCTGCCTGAGCGACAGCGCACGCCGGGTCGCAAGGGCGAGCGGCAGAGGCACGGCAGAACCGGGCATCGGCGTAAAGCCGCCCGTCGATCGCGCCGATACGGTTGATTGACCTGCAGGCCACCCCTGACAGGGGCGGTTGTTTGACTTGCGGCTGCCTTCTGTGGTGTCCTAGTGACTTCATGGC